>CAIYGK010000682.1 GCA_903925725.1 uncultured beta proteobacterium
CACGATAAGTGGCCCTAATACCATCTTCAAGCCGCCAAGACCCGCGTTCTGCAACCAGGCCCACACCCGGTTCGCGAGCATTGAGCTCTCCAGCGTCTGACGCACCACGTCGAGCGCAGCTTCCCAATAAAAATAGCCCAGGCCAAGAGCCAAACCAACGGTTAGCAGCAAGGGAAAAAATGACAGTGCAATGACCCTTGGCCGCATGCAGTAAGCCACGGCACGCCAGAATGAATCGAGAAACAGGTTCATGCCTTGATACTGGCCAGGTCAAGCTGACTCAGCCAGCGCCACTGCCCAGGTGCCAGATCGTCAGGCAGGCGCAAGCCACCGATCTGCGAGCGATGCAGAGCTTCCACCCGGTTGCTGACGGCAGCCACCATGCGCTTGACCTGATGGTACTTTCCTTCGGTCAGTGTGAGCCGCAGCTGATGTTCCGACACCGCCTCCACGGCAGCCGCCTTCACCGGTTTGGGATCATCGTCCAGCACCACACCGGCGAGCAGTTTCTGCAACTGCTTTTCGTCCAGTGCGTGTTTGACGGTGACCTCATACACCTTGGGTACATGGTGCCGCGGTGAACTCATCCGATGGATGAATTTGCCATCATCGGTGAGCAGCAGCAAGCCGCTGGTGTCCTGGTCCAGCCGACCAACCGCCTGCACGCCCTGCACTGCTGCCTTCTGCGGACGCAGGCGCAGAGGCGAAGGCAGCAGCGTGTAAATGCTTGGATAGGTCGACGGCTTTTGTGAACACTCGGTGGCCACGGGCTTGTGCAGCATCAGATAAGCCTTCTCGTGGTACGACCAGTCCACGCCCTGAACCTGAATCCGCAGGCCCTCGGCGGCGTATTCCGCAGCGCTGTCAGTGCAGACTAGTGGCACCAAAGCGTCTTTGGAGGGGTACACCTGAACCAGTCCCTGCTGAATCATCCCGGCACAGATACGCCGGGTACCGAAGCCCTGGGAATAAAGAATTTCCTGCAACTGCATGACGCGAGTATAGGAATCCTCGTTGTCCCGTCTGTTGCAAGTTTGGATGAGGGATACCTTGCCATTGAAATACCCGACAATCATCGTGATGAAATCCCATCCAAACATTGCCTTGTCCATGCTCGACCTGGTTGCCGTGCGCGAAGGCGGCACGGTCGCCGATGCCTTGGCCATTTCACTGCGCACGGCGCAGCATGCTGAGTCGCTTGGTTTCAAGCGCTACTGGCTGGCTGAACACCACAACATGGCAGGCATCGCGAGCTCTGCCACGGCGGTGCTGGTCGGGTACATCGCGGGTGGTACCGAGCGCATCCGCGTGGGCTCGGGTGGCGTCATGCTGCCCAACCACGCGCCGCTGGTGGTGGCCGAAGCCTTTGGCACGCTGGCCGAGCTGTACCCTGGACGCATAGACCTGGGTTTGGGGCGCGCGCCGGGTACTGACGCATTGACCATGCGCGCACTGCGGCGTGATCGGGTCGAGACCGAAAGTGACTTTCCGCGCGACGTCGTCGAATTGCAGCAATTGCTGGCTCCCGCGCGACCAAGGCAGCGGCTGATCGCCATGCCTGGCGCGGGTACCGAGGTGCCGATCTGGCTGCTGGGCTCCAGTCTGTTCTCCGCGCAACTGGCAGCCGAGCGTGGTTTGCCCTATGCATTTGCTGCGCACTTTGCGCCACGCCTGCTGCACCAGGCGATAGGGCTGTACCGCAGCCGGTTCCGCCCATCGGCCACACTCAGCAAACCGCACGTGATGATCGGTGTGCCTCTGATCGCCGCGCCCAGCGACGACGAAGCGGAATTTCTTGCCAGCAGCACTTATCAGCGCGTCCTGGGCATCCTGACTGGCGACCGAAAGCGTCTGCAAGCGCCGGTGCAGGATTTCGCACAAGGCCTGCATCCACAGGAGCGCGCTGCCATCGCAGACTTTCTGGCCGCAGCAGTGATTGGCGGCCCCGACAAGGTGCGTGCTGGCCTGGCCGCACTGGCGCAGGCTACGGCCGCCGACGAATTCATGCTGGTCTGCGACATCTTTGACCCGGCACTGCGACTGCGCTCGCTGGACATTGCCGCTGAGGCGATTTTTTCCGTTCCTTCTGATCCAAATCATCCAGATTGAACTGATCCATTGGTAAAGTCCCACTATCCGGAAACTGTGTTTACGACAGCACTTGGCCATCAACTAAAGGAGACCTCATGTCCGTCAAAATCAACTTCGCCACCCTCGATCTCATGGATGCCCTGGACCTCGCGGTTCTGATTGAAGCCGAAGCGCGGGATCGCTACACGTTTTTCGCCGAGCAGATTGGTCGGCGCGATGCTGTGGACGCCGGATCCATATTTGAATCGATGGCGATCAACGAAGCAAAACATGGCGAGCAACTCGCTGCGCGCCGCAAGGAACTCTTCGCCGACAAGCCGATGCGTGTCAACAAGACCGCCATCTTCGACGTCGAGGCACCAGAGTTCGGCGCTCCACGCTGGAACATGTCGGCTCTCAAGGCCTTGCAGCTGTCACTCGCATCCGAGGAGAAGGCTTATTGGTTCTACGATGAGGCTATCAAGCACGTGAAGGATGCTGGTGTACGCGAACTGTTTACGGAACTTCGCGACGAGGAAACGGAGCACGTGCGCATGGTCAAGGACGCAATCAGTGCGCTTCCACCGGGCTCGAACGTGGACGTCGAAGACCAGGACGACTGAATTTCAGTCCTGGTTGGCGCCAGCACAAAGCCATAACGCAGAGAAGCCGCTTTCAAGCGGCTTCTCTTTCGCCGCATTGCAGCGGATTACTTGGCGCCAGGGACCTTGCCTTCAACGCCCTTGACGAAGAAATTGAGACCGCCGAGGAACTTGTCGTCCGCGACCGCATCCTTGGCCACCTGCACCTTACCGGTGTTGTCAGTGATGGGGCCCTTCCAGATCACGAAGCTGCCGTCTGTCAGACCCTTCTTGACTTCAGCGATTTTGGCCTTGGTCTCGGCTGGCACATCTTCGGCAATCGAGACGATGTCGATCGCGCCTTCCTTCACACCCCACCAAGCGCCGGTACCACCCTTCCAGGTGCCGTCCAGCGCTTCCTTGGTGGCCTTGATGTAGTACGGACCCCAGTTGATGACGCTTGATGCCAGGTGGGCTTTCG
>CAIYGK010000683.1 GCA_903925725.1 uncultured beta proteobacterium
CACAGCATTTACCAAGCGGACGCCTGCGCGACTTGATGGCTATGATGGGGCACCGTGTCTCAATATCTCCTTGACTTGTCCGCTCGTCCGGCTCGATCTCGTATCGTTTGGGCCTTGCTGATTCTGGGAATTTTGCTGCTGCTCGACCGGCTGCCGCGCGCAACAGTGTCAGACCCGGCACGTGCTGTCTGGCCTGCAAGTGCCGTTTTGCCGGCGAGTCCATCCTTGATTTTCAAGGCGGGAGGACGCATTCCCGTGCCGCCTGGTACTCCGGTCGCCCACGCCAGCGCCTTGTTGGCGATGCCAGCTTCTAACCGCTCGGAACTGACGGCTTTCTGGTTTGCCGGTCAACGTGAGAGCGGAGCTGACGTACAGATAGCTGCTTCGCAGTTTGACCGCGTCAGGCAGCAGTGGAGCGCCGCACGTTTTGTCGTGAACCGGCACACGCTGGCCGAACAACTGGGCTTCGGTGTGCGCCGACTTGGCAACCCGGTGGCCTGGCTTGATGGCCAGGGCAGGATTCACCTGTTTGTGGTGACAACCGGACTGGGTGGCTGGGCAGCGGCGCGTATTGTGCACTTGCGGCAAAGCCAGCTCAACCAGGATTTTGCTGCACTGTCGTTTGAAGCGGAGCGGGTTTTGCCACTTTCATGGTTGTGGAACAAGAGTTTTCTGGTTCGGACCGCCCCGTTGGCTTTGAAGGATGGCGGCATGGTTTTGCCAGCGCACTTTGAAATGGGCATCAAGTACCCGGTCGCCTTGCGCTTTGATGCCGGCGGTGACTTCCTTGGCATGATGCGAATTTCCAGCCGAAAACACTTGTTGCAACCCACTCTGCTGATGGCAGATGAATCGCGCTGGCTGGCGCTGATGCGCGACCAGAGTCTTCTGGGCAAGGTGGCGGTGGCGCAAACTTTGGACGGTGGTCAGTACTGGAGCGATTTACCCGATTTGACCTTGCACAATCCGGATTCATCGGTGGCTGCTCTGGCACTGGCACCGGGGATCATGTTTCTGGCTCACAACTCCTTGCCCAAAGATCGCAGCGTTCTGGACTTGAGCGCTTCCGCAGATGGCCGGAACTGGGTGTTGGCACAGACGCTGGCGCGCGGTGCTGCTCATGATGAATATTCGTATCCGGCGCTGGCCTGGACCGGTGACAGCCTGTGGGCGAGTTACACCGATAAGCGCCAGGCGATCGCCTGGCAACGATTTTCCTTTGCCGCGCCGATTCGCTGAGAGTTCAGACTGATGGATATCAACGCTTTTTCCGGACTCCTGTTCTCCAGCACGCCGCTGCTGCCAGGCAGCACGGTGAGTTGGTGGGCGCTGCATCTGGGTTGGGCCGTCGTGCTTGGAAGCGTCCTTCTGCTTTGCTGCAGTTGGTTGTTGCCACGTTATCGATGGACGCTGGCTTTGCTGGTGCTGCTATGGACGCTGTTGCCCAACGCCGCGTCGCCTGCATTCTGGCTCGGCCTTGCATTTCAAAGTCCCAGTCTCATGAGCGTAGTTCTTTGCGTGGCCTGGCTGCTCGGGCGCTCATCACATATTCAGGATGCCTCTGCCCGGCGCGCCTTGACCGACTCACGGTCTGACAGTATTCTGCTTTTACTTGGCGTGGTACTGGGCTGGGTCTTGCTACTCGACACGCTAGCCTGGTTTCCTGTGTCGGTTTATGCATGGGGCTTTGGCTCAGCCGCTGTCGCACTGGTACTGGCAACAGCCACTTTGCTGTGGCTGTTGTCAGGATCTCGCACGTCGGCTTCGCTGCTGGCCGTGCTCACGGTATTTGTGATGACCCGTGCGCCTACGGGCAATCTGTGGGATGCGCTGCTCGATCCGCTTCTTTGGTTCGCGCTGCAGTCCGGCTGGCTGCTTAGCCGGGCACGGCGCTACTGGAGGGCAAGGCGCCAGCCAGCAGCCACTCCCGCCTGAACAGCCACCGTTCGGGGTACCAGAGGTTGCCCGCGTTTATTTCACCGCTGCGGTGTCGACCCTTCACGTCCCAGCGCCAGCCCAGGACGCGGCAATCCGGCGCGCAGGGTGGTGCCAGTTCAGATAAGTCTGACTGTAGCCAGATCACGGCATCGTGGCTTGCCAGTAACACACCGAGTTGTTTCGCGCCGAAATTCGTCGCAGAGCGTTCTTCAAGGGCGTAGGGGATGAACTTGTTGCCGGGCAACAGGAATTGAAAGCGCTCGAAATCGCCATTGAAGCCGTTGGGCACAGCGACCCGGGAGTGCTGAAGTTTCGCCTGTGTACTGAGGGTGTATTGGCCGGCGTTGCCGTTAAGACTTGCCGTGCTTAAACCAAAGCTGGCGTAGACCGCAAGACAAGCGGCTACCGTGCAGGCTCTTGTCCAGGCTGGCTTCAACAAGCCGCCAGCAAGCAGCAGCAATCCAGAAATACAGACAAACAGCGTGACCGCGAGTTCCAGGCCGTTGGCGATGCCAAGCTGCTGCGTTGCCCAGGAAATGCGAGCCAGAGCGACCTGCAGTAAGCCGCATAGCAGCAGGGATGAGAGAAACCACAGTCTGCCTATGCGCTGCCAGTACAGTGCAATCAGCATGGCCAGTGCCGGCATGGCCGGTATGACGTAGCGCGCGGAGCGCTGACTGGGCAGGGTAAAGACGATCAGCCACACGGCCAGCCAGCTCAGCAGGATGATCATGTGATTGCCAGGAGCGCTGCGCCTCGACTTTGTGTCAAACAAGGTGCCTGTCCCAAGACCGATCAAGCCGAGCACGACAAAGGCCAGCAGTCCGGCATTTTGCACATAGGCCAAAAGTTGAGCCCAGATGCTGACGCCGCCACCGAACAGTGCGACCTGCCAGTAGCCACGCTCGCTGGAAAGTTTGCTGGCGTTCTCACCGATGACAAATTCCTGCCAGACGGCCGATGGGTCCGGATCCAGCACAAACCACAGGGCAAAAATGCCTAGCGCCAGCGCGTTGCTCAAGCCGACTTTCAAACTGATTTGCGCTGCTGCACGCCAGTTCAGCACAGGCGTGCTCAGCAGTTGCGCACACCACAGGGCCGCTGCCGCGGGCGCGAGCAGGGCAAAGGATTTGTAGGCCAGTCCAAGGCCCAACGCCAGTCCGAACAGGGCGTGACTCTTCCAGCCCGGCAAATCGCGGACTTCCCGTGCCGCCGGATGCGAACGTTGCCACAGCAGCCAGAACATCGGAACATCGAGCCAGAAGGTTTCGGGCGCGCTGGTGAGGTAGGTTCGACCAAAGCGGAAGGTGCAAAAAAAAGCCAGATAGATGCATGCCGCCATGCAGGCACTGCGCAGATTGCCGGTGATTCTCTGCACGCACCAGACAATGGCGCCGGATGTGAGCAGCGTGTAGATCAGACTTGGCGCACGCAGCGCCGCCTGACTCCATTGCTGACCCCAATCGCTGGCCAGCATGCCCTGCCAGAATAGTAAGGGTGGCTTGGTGTTGCGCATGTGATCGAGTTCAGACACCAGAGGCAACCACTGCCTGGAAGCTGCCGTGAGCCGGGCAATGTGGCTGTACACCAGTTCGTCGCCGTTGCTCGGGATATATTGGCCGCCCAGGCCAAAGGCATAGACCGCGACCGCCAGCACCAGCAGAGCCAGCCAAGCCAGTGTGCCGGCATCAAAACGTCGTGCGCTCAGTGGCGATGCCTGGTTCATGGGATGGGCGGGCGGCGGCGAAAAGTCCAGTGATCATTGGCCAGGTAGTTGCTCACGCTGGCAATCACAATCGCGATGACGTTGGCAAGCAGGTAATGCAGTGTCTGCGAAAGCCAAAGTGTCAATCCGTACTGCAAGGCGATGCCAAACCAGGAGGCCAACGTATAGCGCCCAAACTGACCCATCCACAGGCTGCCTTGCAGTTTGCCGCCCACACCAGCGGCGCCTGCTGCAGCGTTCTCGCGCAAGCGGTCAGACCAGGTCCACAGCCTGTTCCACGTAAAGTTGTTGACGGTGGCCACAGCAATAGCCAGGCTCAGCGACGCATAGAGCCGATCGCGCGGCTGCGCAATGAAGGCCAGCAAATACTCCTGCGCCAGAAACAGGATCAGCATGTTGACCACAGTTCCGCTGGCACCGACCAGCCCAAACTTGATGTACCTGAAGCTCTTGAGCCACTCGATCAGCAGAAACAGACGCTGGCGCATCACGCAGCGCCGCCGCTCTGGTTCAAAGTGGCAAGTGCCTGCGCCAGCACCGGAGCCGGGGCTATGCGCCGCAGGCACTGGTTATCACCGTCGCAAAATGTCTCGCGGTGGTTGTAGGCGGACAGGCAGGGCGAGCAGGCCAGACCTGATTCCAGTACCTGGGCGCGGGGTCCTAGCGGCCCATACAGGCGCCCTGTTTCTGGTCCAAAAAAAACCATCGTCGGGATCGGTGTCAGGCTGGCAAAGTGACCTGGTCCGCCGTCGTTTGTGATGAGCAAATCCGCGCCATGGAACAGCATCAGCAGTTCGCGGATACTGCGCGTGTAGCCGGTCAGATTGACGCAGAAGTCGCTGCCGGTTTGGGTCTGTAGCGCGGCGGCCAGTGCTGCATCCTCGCGCAGCCCTATCAACCCAACGCAATGCCCGGCGTGGCACAGCCCTGTGGCCAGTTCCGCATAATGGCTGGCAGGCCAGGCCCGCTCGGGCAGGATGCCGCCGCCGGCGTAGAGCAGCACGGTCTTGCGGCCGCTCAGGCTCGGAAAGTCTGCCAACATCTTGCTGCGGTACTGCTGTAACTCCCCGGCGCTGAAGGATACTGACAAATCGGTATCTGTCGGCAGTTCGCGGATGGCTGCGGTCTTGTTCCGCGGCGTGCTGGTCGACGCCAGCGCGTCTGCGAGCGAGAGAAACTGTTTGCTGATGTGCTGATAAGGGTTGTAAGGGATGGCACGGTTGATGAAACTGCCACGGTACAGCCCCTCCTGTGTGTGCGGCGTGAAGCCTACACGCAGCGGTGCACCGCTCAGGTAGGACATGAGGGCGCTGATGCGTGAGAACAACTCGCAGTCGATCACAGCGTCCAGTGGCAAGCGGCGTAGCGAGCGGCTGACACGCCAGATGTCGCCCAGCAGGGCCAAGCCCGAACTGTCATTGAGCGCGTGCAGATGCTCGGGTCGGGCCAGCCCCAGCAGCAAGGAGACTTCCTGATTCTTCTTCAACTGCAACACATGCAGGGTGGCACTCGGGTAGCGCTGGCGCAAGGCAGCGAACATCGGGCCGGCCAGCACCACGCTGCCCATCTCGGACAACAGAATGATCAGAATGTGCGCTGGCGTGTCGCTCAGCTTGGGTTCAGCCTTCTTGGATGCCAGCAGCCGGACCCAGAGTGAAACCACAGCGCACAGAAGCTGGCCCAGCCAGCGATCAATCCAGCGCTGTGTCTGTAGTTTCATGCAGCCCGCTGCCTACAGCCCTGCCGCCGAGCGCAGCGCTTGAGCCCTGTCCGTGCGCTCCCAGCTGAACTCGGGTTCTTCACGACCAAAGTGGCCGTAAGCAGCTGTCTTCTCATAGATTGGACGCAGCAAATCAAGCATCTGGATAATGCCGCGCGGGCGCAGATCAAAGTGATCATGGACCAAGGCTGCAATCTTCTCGTCAGAGATCACGCCGGTACCCTCGGTATAGACCGTCACATTCATCGGCTTGGCAACCCCAATGGCATAAGCCACCTGGATCTGGCACTGCCGTGCGAGGCCCGCCGCCACGATGTTCTTGGCCACGTAGCGCGCAGCGTAGGCGGCAGAGCGGTCCACTTTTGTTGGATCTTTGCCGCTGAAGGCGCCGCCACCGTGCGGACAGGCGCCGCCATAGGTATCCACAATGATCTTGCGACCGGTCAGGCCACAGTCGCCTTGCGGGCCGCCAATGACAAAGCGCCCGGTCGGGTTGATCAGGTACTTGGTGTCTGGAGTCAGCCATTCCTTGGGCAATACCGGCTTGATGATTTCTTCACGCACGGCTTCGTAAAAAGCATCGGTCATGCGCTCGCCCAGGCTCATCTCGGGTGCGTGCTGGCTTGACAGCACGACGGTGTCAATGGAATGCGGCTTGCCGTCCACATAGCGCATGGTGACCTGACTCTTGGCGTCCGGGCGCAAAAAGGGCAGACGACCATCCTTGCGCAACTGTGCCTGGCGCTCGACCAGTCGGTGCGCGTAGTAGATGGGCGCCGGCATCAATTCGGGCGTTTCGTTGCAGGCGTAGCCAAACATCAGGCCCTGATCGCCAGCGCCGGTGTTCAGATGATCATCGGAGGCGTGGTCCACACCCTGGGCAATATCGTTGCTCTGCTTGTCATAGGCCACCAGTACCGCACAACCCCGGTAATCAATGCCGTAGTCGGTGTTGTCGTAGCCTATGCGCTTCAGGGTGTTTCGCGCCACC
>CAIYGK010000684.1 GCA_903925725.1 uncultured beta proteobacterium
AAGGTGAGGGGGTGAAAGTAACGTCCTGCCCGGTGACCTCCGAGCTACTGGTGCGCCCAGGTCAGCAAATCAATTTACGGTGGTCGGGGTGGAGCAGTTTGACTGGCCATAAGTGGGGCACTTTGAGTGGCCATCGGGGCCGCATATGACCAACAGGAGACTTCCACTTTTGTTCTCGATAACGGTCATAGGCGAGCCGCTATTTCCTCAATGCAGTCGTTCGCTGGTGATCGAGGATTCTTGAATCTGGCAGCGGTGGTTTTGTCATCAGTGGTAATCCGAGAACCTGGGTGCCGGGGCACGACCCTTTTCTCTCGCGCAAGCAAGGGCTAATCAAACCAATAATCACCAGGTAATTCACTGATGCGGTCTTGTCCACTAAGCAAAGCAACTTCTGCAGCTAAGCGCTGGTCTGACAAAAATACCTGGAACGTCAGCACCGTGGTCTTCATGGAATCACCCTGTCGTGCCACAACATTGCAGGTTGACTGAAAAGAGCCATTCCCCAAATCCTGCCCGTATCCTTCCAAATGATATTCCCGATCATTGACGATAACAACGCACTCAGTCTTTCTGACTTTTTCCATAATAAAAACAATCCTTTGAGGAAATGAGAGGTCAAAGGAGCGTCAAAAATCGAGTAAGACCAGCGCTTGCCGCCCCCATCCGGTTTTTCAAGGTGCATATTTCGCAAGAAATGTGCGCAAATCACGGAAGTCTGCCATTCGCTCCTTCAATATTTCGTGATCCCAATCCCACCAAGCTGTAGCTTCGATCGATTCGGCAATCGCCTTTGGAAAGCGTTGACGTATCACCTTCGCCGCCACACCACCGACGATGCTGTAGGGCGCAACATCTTTGGTGACCACCGAATTGCTGCCAACGACTGCGCCGTTGCCGATGCGCACACCGGGCATGATGACCGCACCGTGGCCAATCCAGGTGTCATGTCCAATCACGACCCTTTGCCGGCGCCGCCACGCAAAGTAGTCGGCATCGTCCTTGTTTGCAAAACCATACATCGCACGCCGGTAGGTAAAGTGGTGCAGGGTTGGCCACTCCATTGGATGAAAGCCCGGGTTGATGCGCACATTGGCGGCGATGTTGGCGAACTTCCCGATGTCCGCTGACATCAGGTCGCAACCAATGCCAAGGTAGGAGTAATCGTCGAGTACGCAGTTGTCCATGCGCGAATGCTCGCCAACCTGGGTATAGCGCCCAAACTGACAATCTCGCACCACGGCGCTGGCTGCCAGTGTCGGGGCCAGCCCAAGCTGGACCACGCCCGGCAGGTTGTAAGACTCGATGTAGGTGTGACTCATGAGTACCTCTTGATGACAAAGTTTCAGTACGCTCGCATCCCCGCGACCCAGGTCTCTAACACGGTTGGCATGCCTGCCCGGTTCATTCGAACGCGCAGCAGGTCCGCGCGCTGGCCCACTGCAACTTCGCCACGATCAAGCATTCCGAGCGCGCGTGCCGGATTGAACGTAACCGTTCGCACCGCTTTAGACAGCGTCCACTGCGCCACGTGGCCCAGCATGAAAGTGGCGAGCAACAGGCTCGACGGAACGTAGTCAGACGAGAAGATGTCGAGCAGGTCAGCCTGTGCAAGTTCGGCAGCGGAGACGTTGCCCGAGTGCGACCCACCTTTGACCAGATTTGGCCCGCCCATGATGATGGCCATACCCGCGTCGCGTGCCGCCTGCGCAGCGGCCAGGGTAGTCGGGAACTCCGACATACCAACACCCTCTTCGACCGCTTGCTGTATATCGCTTGTCAGCGTGTCATCGTGACTGGCCAATGGCAGACCACGTGATCTGCTGGCATTGACAATGGTCTGGCGGTGCGGCACCGCATAGGCCTGCTGATCGACCTTGCGCTGCGCAATCATGGACTCAAACTCGTCCTCGGAAAAACGCAGGTTGCGCTCGGCATAGCGGCGGTAGCTTGCAAGATCGCGCCATTGGCGCTGTCCCGGTGTGTGGTCCATCACGCTGACCAGCCTCAACAAGGGGTCGTCGGCGTACTGGTTGAAGGTTTCCAGAATGTCGGGTACCGAAACTTCACAGCGCAGGTGCAGCAAGTGCTCTATGCGCATCAGTCCTTCGTCCCGGCACTGGTGCAAAGCGGCAATTGAGGTGTGCTGGGTCTGCGCCCGTGCGCCGCCATGGTCCAGATCGCCGATGACAACCGAGTCGAGAACCGTGGTGATGCCGGCCGCCGCGCATTGTGCGTCATGGACGACCATGGCCGAGTGGGCGTTCCATAACACCCCAGGGCGGGGCGACAAATGCTTCTCCAGGTTGTCGGTGTGCAACTCAACCAGGCCCGGCAACAGCCAGTCACCGGCCCAATCCTCGCCAGCCGCGACGGAGATCTGACCGGGGTCGACGGCGCTGATCACGCCGTCTTCAATTACAACGCTGCCGATGAACTCCTGGTCGATCGTCACAATGCGGGCGTTGCGGATAATGCGCTGAGTCATAGGGTGATTCCTTAGGGATTAGGCGGGGTTTCGGTGTTGCTCAACGTCGAAGCAACGGCTCGCCACCGCCTCGCGCACTTCGTCATCGTGAAATATGCCGACAACGGCGCTGCCCTGATCGCGCGCAGCCTGTATCAGCGCCACTACGACGCGCCGGTTATCGACATCGAGCGAGGCGGTTGGTTCGTCGAGCAGCAGCACGGCTGGGTTGGTGATCATGCCGTGCGCGATATTGACGCGCTGCTGTTCGCCGCCGGAAAACGTGGCCGGCGGCAGGTGCCATAAATGTTCCTGCAGGTTCAGTCGCTGCAACCACTGCGCGGCTCTCGCACGTGCCTCGTCAGCCGCCACGCCGATGCGACGTAAGGGGTCGGCGACGATGTCAAGGGTTGAGACCCGCGGTATGACGCGCAGAAACTGCGAAACATAGCCCAGCGTGCGACGCCGCACCTCGAACACTTCGCGCGGCGTGGCGCTCGACATGCTTACCCAGTCACCCTGATGGCGGATGCGCACATCACCGCTGGTGGCAGCGTAGTTGCCATAAAGGCAGCGCAGCAAAGAGCTTTTGCCACTGCCGGAGTGTCCGGTCAGTGCCAGGCATTCACCCGGTTGCACACTCAGGTTAATACCCGAAAACACGGGCAGTTGCAGGCCACCGCGTCCATGCAAGGTGAAGGTCTTGGACAGGGCCAGGGTTTCAATGAGAGCGGTCATGGTGTCAGCACCGAGGAAACGAGCAGTTGGGTATAGGCATGCTGCGGGTCGTCCAGCACGCGGTCGGTCAGGCCTTGTTCGACCACGCAGCCATCTTTCATGACCAGCATGCGTTGTGCCAGAAGTCGCGCCACGGCCAGGTCGTGTGTCACCACCACGGCCGCCAATTGCAACTCGTCCACCAGCTCGCGCAGCATGTCGAGCAGCCGTGCTTGCACCGACACATCGAGTCCGGTGGTGGGCTCATCCATAAAGACCAGCCGCGGTTGGGTCACCAGATTGCGCGCAATCTGCAGGCGCTGCTGCATACCGCCCGAGTAGGTTCCCGGCAAGTCATCGATGCGCGCGGTGTCGAGCTCAACACGCTCCATCCAGCTCAGCGCTTCCTGGCGCAAGCGACCGTAGTGCCGCGCACCGAGCGCCATCAGTCTCTCACCCACATTAGCGCCGCCGGACACATTCATGCGCAGTCCATCGCGCGCATGCTGTTCGACAAAACCCCAGTCGGTGCGAGCCAGTCGGCGCAACTGCGCCTCTGACATCTGCGCCAGATCGGTCAAGCCATTCGTCTCGTTGGCCTGCTCGCTGCGGACCTCGTAATGGACTGAACCCTCGTCGCAGGCGAGCCGTGCGGCCAGCAAGCGCAACAAGCTTGTTTTGCCAGATCCAGAT
>CAIYGK010000685.1 GCA_903925725.1 uncultured beta proteobacterium
CGCTGTGCATCCGACGCTTGACTCTCTTCGTTTCCATAGTGTCCACCTGTTTGTTTCGTGGACACTATGTTTACCCGCTTGGCCGCCGGATTCAAGATGACTTCGCTAGCCGCTTACGGCCCGCCTGCACCGGACCGCCTTCGGCAATCCGCGCATCAAGACAGCTTTGCCGGCAACTGTGGTACACCAACGCTTGGACCACCACCGGATCCTGAAACTCACCTAAACCCCAATCAGCTCAGCCATTTCTGCAAGAACTGGGCCTGACCTGCAGCTGGGTCGAGTTGATAGTTGTCAAAGCCGACGCGCCTGTAGAGTTGCATTGCGCCAGAATTGCCGGATAGAACCTCCAGCGTCAATTTGCACGCACCTCTTTCACGCGCTATGCCGTCAACCAAGGCCAGCATATGCTGCCCAATGCGCTGACCACGATACGCCTGCAAGACCACCACATCGTGGATATTGACCAGAGGCTGGCAGGCGAAGGTGGAGAAACCTTCTATGCAGTTCACCAGACCCACCGGCGTTTCATCTCCTGCACCCATGAAGGCCAACACACTGAAGGCCTGCGGTCGCTCGGCCAGCGAACGTACCAGATGGGTCCTCGCAAAGTCGCTGAGGCCATGACCACCACCCATCGGATCCCGGGCATAGGCGTCAAGCAATGTCACCAAGGCGCGTGCGTGCGCCTGATTTTCATAGTCGGCGAGGCAGACGCGCAGAGCGCCAGATAGATCGCTCATCTCAACGTTTCGGCAATTCGTTCGGCGCAACTTTGCGCTTGCTCAGCGCTGCGCGCCTCGACCATCACGCGCACCAGCGGTTCCGTACCGCTGGCGCGAATCAAAACGCGCCCCTGGCTACCCAGTTCCTGCTCGACCGACCTGGTCGTGGCTGCCAGCTGTGTACTGGTTTGCCAATCCTGATCAGGCCCTAGTCGAACATTGATCAACACCTGCGGGAAGAGCGTGACCTCAGCCAGCAGTTCACTCAATGTCTGCCCGCTGCGCAGACACGCCTGCAGTACCTGCAAAGCAGAAATGATTCCGTCGCCGGTCGTATGCTTGTCCAGCGCAAGCAAATGACCAGAGCCTTCGCCACCCAAGACCCAACCGCGCTTTTCCAGTTCTTCGAGTACGTAGCGGTCGCCCACCTTGGCACGCACCAACTCAACGCCACGCTCCCGCAGCGCAATCTCCACAGCCATATTCGTCATCAGCGTCCCGACCACGCCGGGAACCGATTCTTCAGCGCAATTGCAAGTGTCACTTCGACCGTGCGAGAGTCGCTCCTTGACCATCAGATAAAGTATTTCATCGCCATTGAACAAACGCCCTTCAGCGTCGACCAGTTGCAACCGGTCGGCGTCACCATCGAGCGCAATGCCAAACTGCGCGCCACTGCTCTTGACTGCCTTGACCAAGGCCTGGGGATGGGTCGCACCAACCTCATGATTGATATTCAAACCGTCGGGTGCACAACCAATGGCCACCACCTCCGCACCCAATTCGTGAAAGATCATGGGAGCGAGGTGATAGGCTGCACCATGCGCTGCATCGACCACAATCTTTACACCACGCAAAGTCAGGTCGTTTGCAAATGTACTTTTGCAAAACTCAATGTAGCGCCCTGCTGCATCGTCGAGCCGGCGTGCTTTTCCCAAACTGTCAGAGTTAACCCAAACCGGCGCTTCCTCCAGTACTGTCTCGACCTCTGACTCCCACGCATCAGAGAGCTTGGTACCCTGCGCGCTGAAGAACTTGATGCCATTGTCGGCAAAAGGATTGTGACTGGCACTGATAACCACGCCGAGAGACGCACGCTGCGCGCGCGTCAGATAGGCAACACCAGGCGTAGGCAAGGGACCGAGAAGCACAACATCGACACCGGCAGAGTTGAATCCGCTCTCCAGCGCACTCTCCAGCATGTAGCCCGAGATCCGCGTGTCCTTGCCAATCAAAACCGTTGGACGAGCTTCTGAGCGTCTCAAAACACGTCCCACTGCATGGGCCAGGCGCAGGACAAAATCCGGAGTAATTGGCGCGTGCCCAACCGTCCCGCGAATGCCATCCGTACCAAAATATTTTCTGCTCATTTCTTCCCTTTCGATCAAGTTGACGCCGTCGTCTGCGACCTATCTTATAGCGTTCAACACCCTGAGTGCCTGAACTGTCTCGAGCACGTCGTGCACTCGCACAATCGAAGCGCCCCGCTCTACGGCCAGCACCGCCGCGGTAACGCTGGCTACAACCCGCCCATCCGGTTCAACACGATCTGCCGAGCCTGTAGCAATACCCGCGCAAGCCGCCAGCGAGGACTTGCGCGACCAGCCAACCAACAAGGGAAAGCCGGAGCCAAGCAACTCCGTCTGCCTCGATAGCAGCGCGAAATTCTGCGCAGCGGTCTTGCCAAAGCCAATGCCAGGATCGACAACGATGCGGCTCTTCTCGACATCGGACCGTTGCAACTCGCTGGCAGCCTCGTGCAGGAAGAGTCTTACCTGAGCGACAGCATCGCCTTGCATCGCAAACAATTGCATGGTCGACGGTTCACCATGCATGTGCATCAAACAAATACCACATGCAGGGTGACGTGCAACCACCTGCGTTGCAGTCAGCGAACCAGTCGCCGGGTGCTGCCAGCGCAAGGCCCAAACGTCGTTGATGATGTCCACACCCAAATCAAGCGCCACCTGCATCACTGCAGGCTTGTACGTATCTACCGAGACCGCTACTCCCAGGCCAACGGCTTCTCGCAGCACTGGCACGAGTCGCGCCAGTTCTTCATCCTGAGCCACTGCGGTGGCTCCGGGTCGGGTCGACTCGGCACCAATGTCCAGAATGTCAACTCCGTCCCGAATGAGCTTTTCGCAATGCTGCAACGCTGCGCTCACACCAGCATGGCGGCCACCGTCCGAGAATGAGTCGGGCGTCACATTGACGATACCCATGACTTTGGGTGTCGTCAGATCAAGAATAGACCTTGCAGTCTTCCATTTCATGAAAAAGAACGGGGCAATTCTGCCCCGCTACCGTCAGCGCCAAGCCGGATCAAGCAGCAGTGGGGGCCGTGTCGGTTTTGACGGCTGGTGTGCCACCGCCAGTTCCATCACTGCCTGCCGCCGGCGCGCGCGGCGTCCAGTCCTTGGGTGGACGTGGTTCCCTGCCCGCCATGATGTCTTCAATCTGGTCACTGTCAATGGTTTCCCATTCCAGCAAAGCTCTGGCCATGGCATGCATCTTGTCCTGATTGTCTTCAATCAGCTTGCGTGCCTGGCTGTACTGCTGATCAATGATGCGACGTACCTCTGCATCGACCTTCTGCATGGTCTCTTCACTCATATTGGTGGTCTTGGTCACAGAGC
>CAIYGK010000686.1 GCA_903925725.1 uncultured beta proteobacterium
CCTTTGCCAAGGTAGCGGCTCTTGTCGCCATCACGCAGCTCGATGGCTTCGCGGCTGCCTGTGGATGCCCCAGACGGCACGGCGGCACGGCCCATCGTGCCGGACTCCAGCAGTACGTCACATTCGACTGTGGGGTTGCCGCGTGAATCAAGAATCTCGCGGCCTACGATGTCAACAATTGCACTCATTGGTTTCTTCCCATAACAAAACAAAACGAAAATTCAAAATCAGATTCCAAAACTGTCCTCAAGAAAACCGCGGCGCTTGGTGACGGCATCGAGTTCCAGCAGCGTCTCCAGCAAGGCGCGCATGTGTTTGAGCGGAACCGCGTTGGGGCCGTCACTCAGGGCTTTGGACGGGTCTGGATGGGTCTCCATGAAGAGCCCCGCCACACCCACAGCCACGGCTGCCCGCGCCAGCACGGGCACCATTTCGCGCTGGCCACCGCTGCTACCACCCTGGGCGCCTGGCAGTTGAACTGAGTGCGTGGCGTCGAACACGACGGGCGCACCGGTTTCGCGCATGATGGCAAGCGAACGCATGTCTGAGACCAGGTTGTTGTAGCCAAAGCTGACGCCCCGTTCACAGGCCATGAAATTGTCCTCTTCCAAGCCCTTCTCGCGGGCTGCAGCACGGGCTTTGTCGATGACGTTTTTCATATCGCCCGGTGCGAGGAACTGCCCCTTCTTGATGTTCACTGGCAGGCCGGACTGGGCCACGGCGCGGATGAAATCGGTTTGCCGGCACAGGAAGGCCGGTGTCTGCAGCACGTCGACCACCGAGGCGACCTGTGCGATCTGCTCAGCTGAATGAATGTCCGTCAGCACCGGCATTTTCAGTTCGCGCTTGACCTTGGCCAGTATCTCCAAACCCTCGGCGATGCCGGGGCCACGGTAGGTGCTGCCAGAGGAACGATTGGCCTTGTCAAAGCTGCTCTTGAAGATAAAGGGCATGCCCAGGCTCGCAGTGATTTCCTGCAGCGTCCCCGCTGTGTCCATCTGCAACTGCTCGGACTCGATGACGCAGGGGCCAGCAATCAGGAACAGGCGTTGCCGCAAACCAACTTCAAAGCCGCACAGTTTCATCGGGCAGCCTGGTGGGTCAGCGCCGCCTTGACAAAGGCATTGAACAGGGGATGCCCATTCCAGGGCGTCGATTTGAATTCAGGGTGGAACTGAACGCCGACAAACCAAGGATGAACAGTGCGCGGCAGTTCCACGATCTCGGTCAGGTGCTCGCGCTGCGTCAGTGCTGAAATGACGAGTCCGGCCTTGCGCAGGCGCTCCAGATAGTTGACGTTGGCCTCGTACCGGTGGCGGTGCCGCTCCGTGACGACGTCGCCGTAGATTTCGTGAGCGAGGGAGCCCTTGATGACGTCCGAACTCTGTGCGCCCAGGCGCATGGTGCCGCCCAGATCGGAACTCTCGTCGCGCACCTTGATGCTGCCGTCCTCATCCTTCCACTCGTTGATGAGCGCAATCACCGGATGCTGTGTCTCAGGATCAAACTCGGTGCTGTTGGCACCGGCAAGTCCGGCGATATGGCGCGCGAACTCGATGGTTGCAACCTGCATCCCCAAGCAAATTCCGAGATATGGAATCTTCCCTTCGCGGGCAAAACGGGCAGCACAGATCTTGCCTTCAATACCGCGCTTGCCGAAACCGCCAGGCACCAGAATCGCATCGAATTTGGCAAGCTCACTGACCGTCTCCGGTGTCAGCGTCTCCGAGTCCACGTAGTCAATGTTGACACGGACATGGTTCTTCATGCCGGCATGGCGCAGCGCCTCATTGAGCGATTTGTAACTGTCGCTCAGGTCAACGTACTTGCCGACCATCGCGATGCTGACCTTGCCCTTGGGATGCTCGGTCTCGTACACCAGATCGTCCCATCGCTTGAGATTGGCTGGGTGCGTATTGAGGCGCAGCTTGTCACATATCAGGCCGTCCAGTCCCTGCTCGTGCAGCATGCGTGGAACCTTGTAGATGGTGTCCACATCCCACATCGAAATAACGCCCCAGTCGGGCACGTTGGAGAACAGCGAAATTTTCTCGCGCTCTTCGGTTGGAATTGGCCGATCAGCGCGGCAGATCAGTGCGTCGGCCTGAATCCCGATTTCGCGCAACTGTTTGGCGGTGTGCTGGGTTGGTTTGGTTTTCAGTTCACCAGCAGCGGCGATCCAGGGTACGTAGCTCAGATGCACAAAGGCGGTGTTGTTGTGTCCGAGCTTCAGGCTCATCTGGCGCACTGCTTCCAGGAAGGGAAGGGACTCAATGTCGCCGACCGTGCCGCCGATTTCGACAATGGCCACATCAACCGCATCGGGCGTGCCAAAACCTGCGCCGCGCTTGACGAA
>CAIYGK010000687.1 GCA_903925725.1 uncultured beta proteobacterium
ATTGAAAACCTCTCTCCGGCGGATCTGGTGCAGCGCGGCGTGGTGCAGGTCATGGAGGGGCGCCACTGCTTTGCCCACCTGACGATTGAGGAAAACCTGCTGACCGGCGGTTACACGCGCAAGAGCAAGGCCGAAGTGGCGGCCAACCTGGAAAAGGTTTACAACTATTTCCCGCGTCTCAAAACCCGGCGTACCAGCCAGGCGGCCTACACCTCAGGCGGCGAGCAGCAGATGTGCGCCATTGGCCGTGCCCTGATGGCCAACCCCAGTATGGTGCTGCTTGACGAACCCTCGATGGGCTTGGCCCCGCAAATCGTGCAGGAAGTATTCGAGATTGTGAAAGACCTTAACCGCAAGGAAAAGGTCACTTTTCTGCTGGCAGAGCAGAACACAAACATGGCCCTGAAGTATGCCGATTACGGCTACATCATGGAATCGGGCCGCGTGGTCATGGATGGCGTGGCCAGCGACCTCGCCAACAACGAGGACGTCAAGGAGTTCTACCTGGGTGTGGGCGGCGGCGAGCGCAAGAGCTTCAAGGATGTGAAGAGCTACAAGCGTCGCAAGCGCTGGCTGGCTTGAACAGGTTCATCCCCTGCACTGGCGCAGTAGTGGCCCGTGCCTTATAGGAAAACGATATGTCTGAAAATTTCGATGCGCTGGAAACGCGTGACAGTGCGGCGCGCGAAGCTGCCCTGTTGGCAGCCTTGCCACTCCAGGTAGCCCATGCCAAGAAATCGTCTGTAGCTCTTGCACAGATACTGAAAGATGTCAGTCCGGCCCAGGTCACTAGCCGCAGGGCATTGGCCGAGTTACCCGTGATTCGCAAGCATGAACTGCTGGAGCGCCAGCAAGCCAGCCGGGCCATTGCTGGTGGCGACGTTTTCGGCGGTTTCAGCGCGGTCAGCTACGGCAAGCGCATGCCGCGAATTTTCGCGAGCCCCGGACCCATCTATGAACCCGAAGGAACTGGCAAAGACTATTGGCGAATGGCGCGCGCCATTTTTGCAGCTGGCTTTCGGCCTGGCGAACTGATCCACAACTGTTTCAGCTACCACTTTGTACCGGCTGGTTCGATGATGGAGTCGGGTGCCCACGCGCTGGGTTGCACTGTCTTCGCGGGTGGCACCGGCCAGACCGAACAGCAGGTTCAGGCCATGGCGCAGCTACGCCCCGCCGGCTACATTGGCACCCCGAGTTTCCTGAAGATCATTCTTGACAAGGCAACGGAAATGGGTGTGAGCCTGCCCAGCTTGAAGAAAGCCATGTTTGGCGGCGAGGCATTTCCGCCTTCGCTGCGTGACTGGTTTGCGGAACGCGGTATTGCGGGTTACCAATGCTATGCCACCGCCGATGTAGGCTCGATTGCTTACGAGACCAGCGCGCGCGAAGGCTTGGTACTTGATGAGGACGTGATTCTCGAAATCGTTCGCCCCGGCACGGGTGACCCCGTCGCACCCGGCGAAGTCGGCGAAGTGGTGGTGACAACGCTCAACCCGGACTACCCCCTGATCCGTTTTGGTACCGGTGATTTATCCGCTGTGCTGGCGGGTTCGTGTCCAAGCGGGCGCACCAACACTCGCATCAAGGGCTGGATGGGGCGCGCGGATCAAACCACCAAGATCCGCGGCATGTTCGTCCACCCGGGACAGGTTGCCGACATCGTCAAACGCTTTCCCGAAGTGGCACGCGCCCGCCTTGTAGTCACGGGTGAAATGGCCAATGACGCCATGACACTGAAGGTTGAGACCGCCTGCGGTGGCCCGGATGCATTGGCCGCCAAGATTGGTGAGGCGATCCGTGACGTCACCAAACTCAGGGGCGTGGTCGAATTCCTGCTTCCCGGAAGTCTGCCCAACGATGGCAAGGTGATCGAGGACGCGCGCAGTTACAGCTGAATGCAGCCACGAGGACATCGTGCCGATTCGGCCCGCGCGGTGCTTATGGAACCAGTGAAAAGACAGACGCCGGAACCGAGACACCGCGAATGAGCAATCGATTGCGTGCCACGCACTCAAGAGTGGCACCCGATTTTCGCGCCACACCTTCGCTGGGCTGATTGCCGGCAGCGACAACGATTTCAACGCGACGAAGTGCAAGTGTGTCGAAGGCGTATTGAGACAGAATCCGCACGCAGCGCGAGGCAATATGCTGGCGCTGTCTGGACGACCTGACCCAATAACCAAGGTTGCAGAGCGCGTGCTGCCGGTTCAGTTGATTCAGACCAGCACCGCCCAGGAACTCTTCGCCATCTTCTGAAAAGATGCCGAACTCATAAGCAGTCTGAGCTTCAAGTCCCTGTCTGCAAACAGCAAACCACTCCAAGGCATCGTCGCTGGTGTAGTCCGCACGACACCACGGCATCCATCTGCCGACAGTCTGCGCAGACTCGCAAGCGGCCGACGTGAAAGCGGGAGCATCCCGTCCCTCGAATGGACGCAGCAGCAAGCCCTCGGCAGTGATTGTTGTCATGGCAGGGTCCCTGAACGTCGATACGAATGAGCCTCACCAATTGCCCGCGAGCGGAATCGAACCACCGACACAAGGATTTTACGTCTCACTGTTTTTCCAATAGGAACAATCACTTACCAGCGCTGGCTTCTACATAGCGACAAATTTTACGATCAACTGTCCACTCTCACAGGTGCGTTCAATACCTGTTTTGTAGAAGGGCTCTCTCCAATAACCGAACTAAAATTAGCCATGGGAGTGCAAGACAGAGACTGGTATCGCGACGCACAACGAGAGCGGGAAAAGCGGCGTGGGATTGACACGACGCGCACAAAATTTTCAGCGTTCTCAAACAAGCACCTGAGTGCAAGAGCGCAAGGACCGATAAAGACCGGTTTACTCCCGATGATGGTCTTTTGGTTTGCTGTGATGGGACTGCTGTACATCCTGATGACCCACTACCTAAAACCAAAGCAAGCGCAAGTCTTGGCCAACGGCGATCTAGTGATCAATCGCTCGCAGAATGGCCATTTCTACGCAATAGGCTCAATTAACGGGAGGGAAGCCAGATTCATGGTGGATACGGGAGCAACTTTCGTTGACGTAAGTGAAGAATTTGCCCAAAAGGCTTCGATTCGCGGCGGTGTGCCTACAACCTTCAAGACTGCTAATGGCAACAGTCCCGGGCGCATTGTGGATGGCATAGCTGTATCCATCGGACCATTGAGCGTCACGAACATTAGGGTCGGTGTGGGGCTCCGCGGGGATGATGAAAATGAAGCCTTACTCGGGCAGTCGTTCCTGTCGAAATTCGACATCACAATGAGCAAGAACCAAATGGTGCTGCGGTTGCGCTGAGTGAGCGCCTTCTGGTCACAAAGTCAGCATCTAGTTAACATCAGAGAGACAGTCAAAATCGCTTGTCGAGGATCATTTGCCCATTGGCTTGCGTCATCTGAAAGCGCGACAAGAAGCTGTTTCCGAGCAGCACTCCTGGCATGGCAGTCGGTACAACTGATGCGTCGACCTCGTAAAGGGTCACATCGCCAACTTTGACATTGGGAAGCCGTAGCCGCCATGCATAGCTCATGCCGTTGGCTGTCGCCATTGGTATGATTTGCCCCGATAGATACTTGATTCCAAACCGTGCAGCGTCTGTTGCACCCAAAGTGACGTAACTCGCGCCTGTGTCAACCAGGAACTGTACGGCGTGGCCATTGATCTGACCCTGCGTGACATAGAAGCCGTCCCCAGTTGCATGCAGCACCAGACGGGTGCTTGAAATGCCTGTTGTTCCGGAACCGACGCTGACCGGGGATTCTCCCACCCGTAGCGTGTGCTGCACGCCGAGTATCTCAACCACTGCCATGTCACTACGGGTTGAAATAACTTTGACATCGTGATGGGTTTCCCCAGGAGCAACAATTTTTGGCGGCCGTCCGTTGACGATCAACAGCGCCTTGTCCCCCAGGACGCCACTTAAGGTCACAGTTTGCGCCAACACCTGTACTGGTGAAATCAGTGCAAACAAAATTGCCTGTGCGATGAATTTCATGCGATGGTCGCTGCCGTCTCAAATTTCCCTATGGTCGGTCTTCATGGACATTGTCGCCGTTTCGCCGAGACCAGCGCGCCCGGAATTGGCGAACATCCTCAAAGTCTTTGCAGTCACCATTGCCTACGAATACCGGGACGCGATTCTGCCTACGCTCCTAAAGCTCAAGACCATAGCTTTGCCGACATTGCCGCCTCAATGCAGTGCCTTCGCCAATTCCCCAAGGGGCAGATGGTGCACCAACTGTAGTAATCAGACCGGAATGTAGAAACGCCCCAGAACCCGAATCGGGCGCTAGGGCGCATGAATGCTGGTGGCCTGGGGCGGAATCGAACCACCGACACAAGGATTTTCAGTCCTCTGCTCTACCGACTGAGCTACCGGGCCAGAGCGGGTGAGTATAGCAGCATCCTCCCACTGTCGAAGCCCGCAGATCAGGCCCCGTGACGCTTCCCGCGGGTCAGGTCCACACCGAGTTGTTTGAGCTTGCGGTAGAGGTGGGTTCTCTCCAAACCAGTCTTTTCGGCAACCCTGGTCATGGAGCCGTTTTCCTTGGCCAGGTGGTACTCAAAGTAGGCCTTCTCAAACTCGTCGCGTGTCTCGCGAAGAGGTTTGTCAAGCATGAAGCTTTGCTGCGACTGGGGTCCCAGCTCGGTTGCCACAAGTGCCGGCTGCCCGCCAGCCGAAGCATCCAGCGCCGTTGACGCTGGCAGCGCCGCAAGGGGAGCTACGGACTTGCGCGCAGTGCCGCGCGCCAGCGCCTGTTCGACTGCCTTGAGCAGCTTCTGCAAGGTGATGGGCTTTTCCAGGAATGCCAGGGCACCGATTCTGGTTGCCTCCACAGCGGTATCAATTGTGGCGTGTCCACTCATCATGATGACCGGCATGGTCAGCGCGCCGGTGGCCGACCACTCCTTGAGCAGCGTCACACCATCGGTATCGGGCATCCAGATGTCGAGCAGCACCAGGTCCGGTCGATCACGCAAACGGGCGGCGCGGGCCTGTGCGGCATTTTCGGCCACCTCAACGTTATGCCCTTCATCGTTCAAGATTTCCCACAACAGATCACGGATGCCGAGTTCGTCGTCAACCACCAGTATGTTTGCCATGATGTAGCGTGTTCCTTGGATCTTCCTGCGTCGCTCGGCTAGCCTGGCGCGATGTTTTCAGTACTGAATGATAACGATACTTGGGCGCCGATCACCCGACCGTCAAGCGCTCGATTGATGACGTCGACCCTTGTGCCGTGCTCGTCCGCAATTTTCTTTACGACCGCCAGGCCCAGACCGGTGCCTTTGGCCTTGGTCGTCACATAGGGCTCGAAAGCGCGCTTCAGAATCCGATCCGGAAAACCGGTTCCGCAATCAAGAACAGTGAGCCGCACGCGGTTGCTGGCTTCAATCCATTGCGTCCTGACGATGACACTTTGCAGCTCACTGGTCTTGCCTGTCGCCATGGCGGATTCCGTTGCATCCTGTGCATTTTGCAGCAGGTTGTGCAAGACCTGGCGCAGTTGCTGGGCGTCACCCACCACGCGCGGACAGCGAGGATCGAGTTCCATGCTCACGGGCACTTGCGAAGTTTCGCTGGCATAGAGCTGCAGCACCTCGGTCACCAGCAGATTCAAGTCAAGCGGTCGCAGTTCGGCCGCCGGCAGACGTGCATAGTCGCGAAACTCGTTCACCAGTCGCTTCATGGCGTCAACCTGATCGACGATGGTCTTCACGGATTTGGTCAGGAGCACCTGTTCCGGCGCCGCCACTTTATCCGAGAGTTTCATCAACAATCGCTCTGCCGACAACTGGATCGGAGTCAACGGATTCTTGATCTCGTGCGCCAGGCGACGCGCCACTTCGCCCCAAGCCTGGACCCGCTGGGCCGAAACAATCTCCGAAATATCATCAAAAACAAGGAGTCTGGAAGTGCCCGGCAATTGAGCACCGCGCGCCACCAGGACCAGGGCATCCTCAGCCTGACGACCAACCAGTCTGGCGCTGGCATTGCCGAGTTCAAAAGAGTGCTGCCAGTGATCGAGTCCATGTTCGGTACGCACTCCCAAGAATGAATCAAACTGGATTTGCACATCTTCGCCGAATTTCTGCAACCCTTCGATGTCTGCCAGACGGTGCCCCTCCAACGCTGCCAGGGGCACGCGAAGAATCCGCTGGGCACCCAGATTGGATGACAGGATCACGCCCTGCGCATCAAGCACCATCACACCTGCCGTCAGGTTGTCGAGAATCGTCTGCAGGTTGGCACGCGCTGCGTTGACTTCTTCCATGCTGAGTTGCACCGCCTGTCTGGCATCGGCCAGTTGCTGCGTCATGTCGGCAAATGAACGCGTCAGACCGTCAAGTTCGTCGCGCCCTTGCAATGACGCTTTCGGGGTCAGATCGCCGGCTGCAACCTGCCTGACACCATCAGCCAGCAAAAGGAGTGGCCGCGCAATCTGATTGCCCAGCAGTACTGCCAGCAGCACCGCACCAAAGACCGCGAGGAACAGGCTGAGCGTCAAGGTGCCGATGTACATCCGGCGCAGACCGTCACGTGCCAGTGCCCGCTCCTGGTACTCCCGATTGGCTTCTGTTACGGCCAATGCATTCGCCACCAGGGTCGCCGGGAGGGACTGCGTCACCATCAGAAAACGGGGCTCGCCCAGCAAAGCGAGGTTATTGCTTGAAACCATGACCAGCGCCTTGATACGGGCATTGCTCGTGGCACCTGGCACTGCGTCGTCAAGGCCTTCAATCCAGGTCACCGAGCGCTGCGTCCGTGCGTTGCGAAATTGCTGTTGAGTGGGTCTTGCTGGATTGAGCTGATAGCGCACGTTGCCGGCAGCGGCAATCAATTGTCCCGCTGCGCTCCACAGGGTCAGATCAGTGGCGCCGAGTTGTTCGCGCGTACGCTCAAGGGAAAGCACGGCGCTGACGTCGGGCAGATCGGCCATCTGCGACGCTGATGCCCGCCCTTTGCTGGCAAGTTCGGTGGACAGGGTTTCCAGTGTGACGCGACCAAGGTTGAGGCCGGCGTCCAACGCTCCCTCCACCTTCACATCGAACCAGCTTTCGATCGAACGCGATACAAACTGGTAAGAAACTACATAAATCAGCACACCGGGCGCAAAGCCCGCCAGCGCAAATATTGCAGCCAGCTTGACCAGCAGACGGCTGCCGAATTTGCCCTGCCGCAGCCGCTGGATCAGTCGAAAACCAATCCAGAGGATGACCGCCAGCAGCAGAGCGGCAACCACCACATTGATCGCAAAAAGTCGTGCGTAATTGCGCTCATACATTTCGCGGTTGGTGGTGGCCTGTGTCAACAGGAACAGCAACACCAGACCGACCGCGACCATCACGGCCAGGCCGAGCCCGACCGTCCAGCGCAAGGCACGCGAACTACTCAGTGAAAAACGTCCGTGCGCCCGGATCGCCGTGTCACTGCCAGTCATTTGGCACTGTCCAGCGTCAATGGCTGGCTCAATGACGCGGAGATGGTCCAGTCGGTCTGACCCAGCGTGCCTATCTGAAACGGGCGCGGCAACTGCGACATATCAAGGCGAAAACGGAACTCCACATAATGACGCTGTTCAAGGTCCTGGTCGGAGATATCGGCGATCTTCCAGCGGGACAGCCGTTGCACGGCAGCCAGCGCATCGGACAACGAGTCAAAGTTCTGATTCAGGGCCAGCGCCAGACCGGCCTGCGTGATCAGTCCCGAAGCAACATTCAAGCGCCAGCGCCGGGTCAGTGGCTGGTAGGCAAGCCGCATGTGGCGCTCGGTGCTGAAGATTCGCTTGTTGGTCCAGTACCAGCGATCCCGGAACACGTCGGCCTCGGCCACAAAAACCATGGGGACGCCTTTGAACAATGCGTCCTGCACAACGGTTGACAACTCGAACTTGACGTTGGCGGTGAGCATGATGGCTTCGCCGTCGCGCTCAAGGCGAAAAGCAGAGATCTCGGTTACCGGCGCTTCGGCGCGGGCAACGGTACCGAGGTTCCACGCTACACAGGCACAGACCAGCAGCCTGATCAGGTCAAGGCGTGCGCTTTTCAAGCAGTGCGTAATAAAAGCCGTCATG
>CAIYGK010000688.1 GCA_903925725.1 uncultured beta proteobacterium
CCGATGGCATCCATGTTGCTGATGCACTCGGGCATTGCGCAGGCACAGCCTGCTTCGACCTACAAGCCGACCAAGCGTGGTGGTGGCGGAGCGCTCAAGGCACTTTGGTGGCAAGGCGCCACACTGCTGCAGCCGCACTTTGCGTCCGGCACCAAGGATCAGGAAGGTTCGCGCATCTTTTACGAACCGCTGGCGGTTTGGGACAACGAAGGCAATCTGATACCGATTCTGGCCGCCGAAATTCCGACCCGCGACAACGGTGGCCTGTCCGCCGACGGCAAATCGGTGACGTGGAAGCTCAAGAAGGGTGTCAACTGGCACGATGGCAAGCCCTTTACTGCGGACGATTGCGTGTTCACCTGGGAGTTTGCGCGCGATCCGGCTACGGCGGCCATTACGGCTGGCGTCTACAAGGATGTCAAGGTTGACAAGATCGATTCACATACGATCAAGGTGACGTTCGCCAAGGCGACCCCTTTCTGGGCGTCCGCATTCGTTGCGGCCGAGGGCATGATCATTCCGAAGCATTTGTTTGCTGCCTACAGCGGCGCCAAGTCGCGCGAGGCCCCGGCCAACCTCAAGCCGGTTGGCACTGGTCCGTACAAGTTTGTCGAGTTCAAGCCGGGCGACGTTGTGCGCGGCGAGATCAACATGAATTACCACATGCCGAACCGCCCGTTCTTCGACAGTATCGAGATGAAGGGTGGCGGCGACGCCACTTCCGCTGCGCGTGCGGTTCTGCAAACAGGCGAGTACGACTACGCCTGGAACCTGCAGGTCGAAGACGAAGTCATGAAGCGCATGGAAGCCGGTGGCAAGGGCAAGGTGCACGTGATCGAGAGCGGTGACATCGAATTCATCCAGCTCAATCCGACCGATCCTTTCAGCGAGGTGGACGGCGAGCGCGGCAGCATCAAGTCGAAACACTTTGCTTTCAGCGAACCGGCTGTGCGCGAGGCCATGTCATTGCTGGCAGACCGCAAGGGGATTCAGGAGTTCATCTATGGCCGCACCGGTGTGGCGACCAGCAATTTCATGAACAACCCGCCACGTTTTCGCTCGCCGAACACGAAGTGGGAATTCAATATCGACAAGGCGAACCAGATTCTCGATGGTGCTGGCTGGAAGCGTGGCAGCGACGGCGTGCGCGAGAAGGGCGGCAAGAAGATGAAGTTCGTCTTCCAGACCTCCGTCAATTCGATCCGCCAAAAGGAACAGGCTGTGATCAAGCAGGCCTGCCAGAAGGCGGGCATCGATCTGGAACTCAAGTCGGTTACCGGTGCCGTGTTCTTCTCGTCGGATGTGGCAAATCCCGATACCTACGGCAAGTTCTGGTGCGACATGCAGATGTACACCACAACCATGACGCAGCCCGATGCAGAACGCTTCATGGACCAGTACACGTCTTGGGAGGTGTCGAGCAAAGCGAACAAATGGCTGGGTCGCAATATCTGCCGCTATCGCAGCGAGGAGTACGACAAGACTTACCATGCGGGGGAACAGGAACTCGACCCGGTCAAGCGGGCGGCCCTGTTTATTCGACTGAACGACATGGTGGTCAAGGACAACGCTGTGATACCGCTGATCACGCGGCCACGTGCACGTGGCGCCAACCTGAAGCTGGTGTCCACCCTGTCCGGTTGGGATCTGGACTTTTCGACGCTGCAGAACTGGTACCGGGAAGCCTGATCAGATAAGCGGAATAAGCGGCCTTGGGCTCCTACATTCTGCGGCGGCTGCTGATCGCCCTGCCCAGCTTGCTCGGCATCAGCGTCGTGCTGTTCACGGTGCTGGCCCTGGCGCCGGGCGATCCGTTCGAGGAACTTGCCACCAACCCGAATGTGCCGGCTGAAGTGCGCCTGCTGCTGCGTGCCAAGTTTGGCCTGGATGACCCGATCTGGCAGCGCTACTTTCGCTGGCTGAGTGCGATGATGCAGGGCGACTGGGGCTTTTCCTTCATCAGCCGCGTCGATGTCGATAAGCTGATTCTGCAACGCGTCCCCGTCACCCTGGCGGTGATCGGGGCCTCGCAGATTCTGGCCTTGCTGATCGCGCTGCCTGTGGGCATCTACTCGGCGGCCAAGCCCTACTCCTGGTTCGACCGCGTTACCAGCACGCTGGCCTTCATCGGCTTCTCGCTGCCAACGTTTTTCACCGGCCTGCTGCTGATCTACCTGTTTTCGATCACGCTCGGATGGCTGCCCTTTGTCTACAGCTCCGACATATCGGCTACCGGCTGGCGGTGGTGGTGGGAACAGTTACGCCAGTCCATCATGCCGGTGCTGGTGCTCGGACTGTTTCAGGCCGCGAGCTGGACACGCTATGTGCGCTCGGCGATGCTTGATGTGATCCGCCTCGACTACGTCACGACTGCCCGCAGCAAGGGACTCAAGGAGCGTGTGGTGGTGATGAAGCATGTGGTGCGCAACGCGCTGATTCCGGTGGTTACGCTGGTGGCCATGCAGATGCCGGCGGTCTTTGGTGGGGCCATCGTCACCGAGCAGATCTTCCGCATTCCGGGCATAGGCTCGTTGTTGATCGATGCCATCCTGCGCAACGACACGCCGGTCATCATGGCAGTGACCTTTGTCTTCGCCTGCCTGGTAATTCTTTTCAACCTGATTGCCGACTTGCTCTATGGCTGGCTTGACCCCCGCATCAGTTACCGCTAGTCCGGCGGTTCCACGTCCTCAGGTCTCGCTTGCGCGTGAGGCCTGGCGGCGCTTTGGCCGGCACAAGATGGCTTTGCTGAGTCTGATCCTGCTGCTCTCCATGGTGTTGCTTGTCATCCTGGGCCCCATGCTGTGGAAGGTGGCGATCAATGACATCGACTTCACGGCGCGCCTGAAGCCTCCGTCCTATGCGCACCCGCTGGGTACCGATGATCTCGGCCAGGATCTGCTGGCCCGGATCCTGTACGGTGGCCGCATTTCGCTGGCGGTGGGGCTGGCCGCCATGGGAATGGCGCTGCTGGTGGGTGTGACCATAGGCGCAGTGGCCGGCATTTCGCGCGGTGCAGTCGATGCGGCGCTGATGTGGTTGACTGACCTCTTTCTGTCACTGCCGCAGTTGCCCCTGTTGCTGCTGTTAATCTATCTGTTCAGGGAAGGTCTGAAGGTACTGTTCGGCCCGGAGGTCGGTGTCTTCCTCCTGATTGTGCTGGTGATTGGCGGTTTTCGCTGGATGCCGGTGGCGCGTTTGGTGCGCGCCCAGTTTTTCTCGCTGCGCGAGAAGGAATATGTCGAGGCGGCGCGTGCGCTGGGTGCTTCCACATTGCGCCAGGTA
>CAIYGK010000689.1 GCA_903925725.1 uncultured beta proteobacterium
AAATGCAGCACCGCGTTCTCAATCCACAAGACGTAGGATTCCTTCTTGTCGGTCAGCACGAGGTTGACCTTCAGATTCTTGCCTTCGGCGGCGGGGCCATCGAGGCTGGCAGCCATCGCTTCAAAGAATCGTTCCACAGGTGTTTCCATCAGCATGTCGACAAGGAACGAGCGGTCCACCCCCTGCTTCGGCGGGCCGTTGCGCAACTCGTCGGCGCCGGTCAGGTAGCTGTTGCGGCTGGTGGCGGATTCGGCCTGAAAGCCGAGCTGGTCGTAGGTGCGCGCCAGCAATTCCTTCGCCGCCTTGTTGTCGGGCGCTCCGAAGACCACGTGATTAAGCAACTCGGCACTCCAGCGGTAGTCGCCTTTGTCGAAAGCCGCCTGTGCCGCCGCCACAGCCTTGTCGGCGCCACCCATGACTTCCAGATAGCGCTTGGACGATTCCACTGGCGGCAAAGGGTCCAGGTTGGCCGGGTTGCCGTCGTAGAAGCCGAGGTAGAACTGGTAGATCGCCCGGATGTTGTGATGCAGATCCCCGTAATAGGGCCGTGTGCCGAAGTAGGACGCCAGCGACTTGGGCAGCTTGATCATGTCAGCAAGTTCGTTCGGCGTGTAACCTGCGTTGATCAGGCGCACCGTCTGGTCGTGGAGATACTTGTAGACGTCGCGGTGCATGGTGATGAGTTCGGCGATGCGCGCCTTGCCCCAGACCGGCCAGTTGTGCTGACCAAAATACACCTCGGTGTCGCCAAGGTTGTCCAGCGCCTGCTGCATGTAGTTGCTCCACCGCAGCGCATCGCGCGCCTTGGCGCCGCGCATCGGCAACAAATTGTGCATTTGCTGGGACAGATTCTCCGCCCCGCCGTAGGCTTTCATATCGGGGATGTTGAAGCTCATCTCGGAAGGTGCCTCGGCACCGGGAACGTTGTGAAAGACGAAGCGCACGCCGTCCAGCGTCAACTCCTGCGTCGGCTCCGTGATGAGTTGCGTCGGCTGCAGAATGCCGATGGCGCCATAGGCCACATTCTTGCCCAGGCCGGTATCGACCAGTCCCTTCGATGAACGTTCCAGATTCTTGCCGAACTGGTACATCGAGCGTCGGGCCATGGCAGTGCCAACCAGAATGTTCTCGCTGGTGGCTTCCTCCATGAAACCCTCGGAGGCGATGACGGGAATCTTGCGCTCAGCGATTTCCTGGACCGATGCCACGCCCAGCGCGCCGCCGAAGTGGTCGGCGTGGCTGTGCGTGAAGACGATGGCTGACACCGGCTTGTTGCCGAGGTGCTTGCGGGCAAAAGCCATGGCGGCGGCCGAGCTTTCGCGGGCGGTCAGCGTGTCCACCACGATCCAGCCGGTCTTGCCTTCGATCAGCGTTATGTTCGCGATGTCGAAGCCGCGCAGTTGATAAATGCCATCGCTCACCTTGAACAGCCCAATTTGCTCATTCTGAATTGCATGCCGCCAGAGGCTGGGATTGACAGTGTCCGGAGCCTTGCCATCGACAAACTTGAATGCGTCGAAGTCGACCAGGACCGTGCCGTCAGCAGCCAGAATCTTGCCCTCTGGGCGGGCGATGAAGCCGCGCTTGGCGTCCTCGAGGTCCTGCGGGTCGTCGAGCTTGAGTTGTTGGGTGAACTGCGCATTGGCTTTCAGCGTGCTCTGAGCGGCATCACCGGTGCTACCGCCGACACCGGTGGTTTTGCTGCAGCAGCTTGCCAGCATAAAAAGCGCTGCCATCAGCGCGAAGCCTAGTGTCTTCATAAGTTGTTCTCCTCGTTGTCTTGAAAATTGCTTGTATCGAAATTTCAGCTTGCGCGAATCAGGTCCGCGCACTTCTCTGCAATCATGATCGTTGGTGCGTTGGTGTTACCGCCGGTCAGGGTAGGCATGATCGAGGCGTCGGCCACGCGCAAGCCTGCTATGCCTCTGACACGCAACTGAGCATCAACCACTGCCGTGGGGTCACTGTCGGGACCCATCTTGCAGGTACCGACCGGGTGGTACTGGGTATCGGCGCGATTGCGAATATCCTGCTCCATGCCGCGCGGATCGTCGATGCGCGTCTGGTACAGCATCCTGCCGCGGATCGAATCGAAGGGCTTCGATTCGATCAGGCGTTGCTGCCACTGCGCGCCCTTGAGCAGCAGGTTCATGTCGCGATCATCCGCAAGGAACTGCGGATCGATCAGGGGCGCAGCGTGAGGGTCTGTACTTTGCAGCGCAACAGTGCCACGGCTGTAAGGCCTGAGCACTTCGATGTGGGACGAGATGCCGTGACCCCAATGCATCTTGCGTGCATGGTCGTCCACGATGGCAATCACAAAGACCAGTTGCAGGTCTGGCCGTGGCACATCGGGGGATGAACGAAGAAAAGCACCCGCCGTTGCGAATGAGGTGGTGATCAGTCCTGAGCGTTTGCGACTCCACTGCAGCATGGCGCTCGTCACCCTGCCAGCACCACGCAAGGAAAGACCCACAGTGTCGGTGTTACTGGGCACCCGCCAGGTCTGGACGTAGTCAATATGGTCGTGAAAATTCTTGCCCACGCCGGGCAGGTCCTGCACAACCGGCACACCAAACCTTTGCAGTTCCGCAGCTGCGCCGATTCCGGACAGCATCAGAAGTTGGGGTGAGCCAAAAGCGCCCGCCGCCACAATGACTTCCCGGCGTGCTTTGACCCGCTTGAGTTGTCCATCCTGCTCGTAGGCCACACCGCAGGCGCGACGGCCTTCGAGTAGCACATTGGCCGAGGTCGCGTGGGTCAGTACCTTGAGATTGGGACGCGACAGATTGGGCGTCAGAAAACCCTTGGCGGCGCTGCAGCGTTCGCCATTCTTCTGCGTAACCTGGTACAGGAACGCGCCGTCCTGTCCGGCTCCGTTGTAGTCCGGATTCAGAGCCAGACCGTTCAACTGTGCGGCTTCAAGAAAGAGCTTGTTGATCGGACTGGTGTGATTCTGGTATGTCACGTTCAGAGGACCACCCTGCCCATGAAAATCGTTCGCGAAGTTCTCGTTGTTTTCGCTGCGCTTGAACAAAGGCAACACTTCATCGTAGGTCCACCCCGGGTTGCCAAGCGATGCCCAGTGGTCATAGTCCCACTTGTTGCCCCGCACATAGAGCATGGCGTTGATGGAGCTCGAACCACCAAGCGTCTTGCCGCGTGGCTGGTAGCCACGACGACCATTCAGCCCCGCTTGCGGCACAGTCTCAAACGCGTAGTTGTTGATCTTGGTGGGAACCATCGCGACGACGCCCGCCGGTGCATGGATCAGTACGCTATTGTCCGGTCCACCCGATTCGAGCAGGCAAACGCTGATGTTCGGGTCTTCGCTGAGTCGGGCCGCCAGCACACAGCCGGCCGAGCCAGCGCCGACGATGCAATAGTCAAATTCCATGCTTGTCTCCAGTGATTTTTTAATTCCCAAGGCTGTTTGCCTCTTGGGATGCGGGATTGTCAAAGCACCCGGAAACTTCGTCAAATGCATTTTGAATTGAAAATTAATGCATTGACTGCATAATTTGACAGAACATCGGGAGAACATCATGGACTTGAGACGACTGAAGCACCTGGTGGCACTGGCTGACACGCGCAACTTCAGCCGTGCGGCCACACGCTGTCACCTGAGTCAGCCCGCCTTCAGCCGCAGTGTGCAGGCTGCTGAAGAAGAGCTTGGTTTGAAGCTATTCGACCGCAACACGCTCGAAGTGACTTGTACCGATGCCGGCGCGTTCGTTGTTGAGCGTGCCCGCAGACTGGTGTTTGACAGCCGCTGCCTCGAGCGTGATGTCAGCCTGTACCGCGAACGTTTGCTCGGTGACCTGGCTTTCGGTGTCGGCCCCTATCCCGCAGCGACCATGTTGCCGGGACTGTTGATGGAACTGCGCACGCGCTTTTCCGGCATCAACACGCGCGTCGAAGTCAACAACGCAAAATACCTGGCAGAGCATCTGCGAGCCGAGGAACTGGACTTCTTTTTGTCCAATATCAGCCTTGTGCCAAGCGCGCCCGACCTCGCGCTCACCCGGATCGGCCGACTGTCCGCAGGGTTCTACGCCCGTCCGGGGCATCCCCTGCTGGCACTCGGCAAGACAGAGGCAGCGGCACTGTTGCCGTACGGCATAGCCAGCGTTCGCGTCCCCGAATCTGCACTGGCCACACTTGGAGCGCTGATGGGACTGGAGCAAGGCCAGTTGATGCCCTTGGCGGTCGAATGCGACGATTTGAGTTTGCTAAAAGCCATTGCAATGACGACCGACACGCTGCTGGCCTGCCCCGATGCCGGTGCAGTGCAGGAGGTACAAAGTGGTCGTCTGGTTCGTCTCGAAGTCAGGGACCTGCCGCCCATGCTCAACGAGATAGGTATCTTTGCCCTCAAGGGCAGGAGCCACTCGCCGTTGGCCCAGTTTGCAGTGGAATACTTCATCAGGGCGGGGGCCGAGCAGGCGGCTGCTTGAGCCTGTCTCTGGAACGCCGGGTACCCGCAAGGCTTAGGGCCCAACGGGTTGATGAAATGCAAAAATAGAATCTTTGCAGAGGGTGAATGGTGGTGCACTGCGGACCTGAGTTCAAACTCGCTCTCAGAACAGGTGAGGAAGGTTTCGGATGTTTGTCCCCTGTTTGCGGAGATTGTCCATTTCACTTCGTGAAATTAATTTAATCTCAACCCATTTGCACCGTGTGCCGAGACTACCAATTGACCAAGTCGCGCATTCACAGGATAAAGCTGCGTGTGTGTGTTGACAAAAGATACACGTTGACGTACTATCTG
>CAIYGK010000690.1 GCA_903925725.1 uncultured beta proteobacterium
CGCAGGCATCCTCGATGGCAGCAGGAAACGGGTGTTTTGGAGCCAGACGGTAGTCGACGTTGCAAACAAGATACCCCTGCGATGCGTAGGCAGCGGCCAGCGCCCGGTGCGTTCGCTTGGAGCCGATGGCAAATCCGCCTCCGTGAAAGTAAATCAGTACCGGATGAGGTCCCGGCCCAATGGGTTGCAGGATATCGAGGCGCAGCACGTCGCCACCATGGCGGGCATATTCAACGTCTTCGATCAGCCGGCAAGTGCTCATGCGCTGTTTCATGCGTGGCATGAAGTCAACCAGCCCGGCCAGAGCATGAATGCCGGCATCCAGTGCCATGCGGCGCGCCAACTGACGTGAAGCAGTCATGTTCAACCAGGGGCGCATGAGAGTTCTCCGATGCAAGAGTTCGAGCAGCAATAAGTGAAGCTGCCGAGTCGGACTATATGTTTTGACTGAACTGGGCCAAGCGGGGTTCTACACTAGCTGATGCCAGATTCAGTCTACGAGCACCATCGGTGAAGCCCCAATACCCTTTATCCAAACTGATCCCACGTCGGATTGCGGTGGCGCATCGGCAGGCTCGCATACGCATGTTTCGCTTGCCGGCGGTATGGCGGGGCATGTTGTGGGTGGCTTTGAGTGGCCTGGTGTTTTCATGTCTGAACGCGACCGTCCGAACCATCACGCTGTCCCTCGATCCGTTTCAGTCGCAGTTTCTGCGCTACACGTTTGGCATCGTCGCGTTGCTGCCGCTGGTCCTGCGCGAGGGTTTCCTGGCCTATCGCCCGGTCAATCTGAGCGGGCAACTCTGGCGCGGTGCGGTCCATACCGTGGGGCTCACGCTGTGGTTTGTGGCCCTGCCCCACCTCGGGCTGGCAGACATGACGGCCATTGGTTTTACCGGACCTATATTCATCATGCTTGGCGCTTCCTGGTTCCTGGGCGAGAAGATGCGCAACGATCGCTGGGTCGCTGCCTGTATCGGCTTTGCCGGGGTCGTCGTCGTCGTCGCTCCCAGACTTACGGGCCAAGGCGGCTGGTACGCCCTCGTCATGCTCGCATCCTGCCCCGTCTTTGCCGCGTCATTCCTGATGACCAAAACCCTCACCAGATATGAAAAGCCCGGCGTCATAGTGCTGTGGCAAGCGATCTCGGTCACCGCGTTGAGTCTCCCTTTGGGACTGTTGCACTGGTCAACACCGACGTCGATGCAATGGCTGGGATTCGTGCTGGCAGGCATATTGGGTTCGCTCGGCCAGTATTGCCTCACCCGCGGGTTCCGCTCCGCCGACATATCGGCGACCCAGTCCCTGCGCTTCCTGGATTTGATCTGGGCTTGCCTGATGGGCTGGCTGGTGTTTTCCGATGTGCCAAGCCAGACCACCCTGATCGGTGCTTTGGTCATTCTGGCGTCAACGATCTGGATCGCTCGACGCGAACACAGGCGCCGCTCTTGAAACCATCCGGGCAAAGTTGGATGGCTTGTCTTTTTCAAAATCGTCGACTCGCCTTGATATCGGTCGAACCCGCGGGCAGACTGATGAAGTCGCCGTCTTTGCCGACTTGAATCGTGCCTTGATATATGGCCTTGGCATCGCCCAAAAACGCCTTTTCCATTCCGGGAATTCGCAGCGGAGGTGCGATGTGGTAGAGCAGCAGGTAGCCGACCTTGGCGTCGCGCGCCGTCTGCGCTGCCTGTTCAGGCGACGAGTGGTAGTCCACCACGTCACCCAGTATTTTTTGCAGATTGGCGCGTCCGGCCTGGCCCGCCGCGTCCTGCAAAATAGCCATCATGGTGCTGGAAAGTGCCTCATGCACCAGCAGGTCAACCCCGGTGGCTTCGCGCTGCACCGCGGCCGATTTACGGGTGTCGCCGCTGATCACAACGCTGCGGCCCTTGTAGGTAATTCGATAACCCACCGCCGGGTGCACCGGTGCATGATCAACCAGGAAAGCGCTGATCTCCAGGTCCTTGTCCTGGAGCACCTGCACGCGCCCGTCGGTCCCGAAAACAAAGGGCCGTGCCTTGCCGCCAAAGCCGCTGGACGGGACGGTTGCTTCCCCGTGATGGGCGACGCGGTATTGCTGATCGAGTCCGTAAGCCTGCATGAATCCGGCCACCACACTCTCGACGCCGGTGGGGCCGTAGACCGGCACCGGCGCTACGTTGGAGGCAGAGACCCAGCGCTGCAACAGCAACTCGCCCAAACCATCGATGTGGTCGGAGTGAAAGTGGGTCAGGAAGATGGCCTCGATGCGGCCATGGTTGAAGCCCATTTTTGCAATGTTGCGCACGCTGCCGGAACCTGAGTCGAACACAAACAGGTGCTTGCCCGCCACCACCAGCGTGCAGGGACCAGAGCGCAGGTCATCGGGAAAGGGCGAGCCGGCACCACACAAGCCCACATGCAAGCCGTCCGGTAGATCGGCCAGCGCATCGCTGGCCAGCATTCTGACCGCCATTCTCTGCGCCAGCGCCATACTCAGTGGCGCGCGGAAAACAAAGGCAATAGCCGCCATCAGGGCCAACGAGAGAAAGAGCGAAATCAAGACACGTTTAAGCTTCATAAGGCTTCCTTTTAAACACCAAAGATTCTTGCCAACCGGACCGCCGCGCCCTGAATCCAGGGCGCCACATAACGCAGCTTGGGACGCCTCGCTTCTGCCGCCCTGACGATCTGGGCCACGATGGCGCCTGTGCTTTTGGCTTCGACCAGAGCGAATTCACGCGCCTCCTTCTTCTTCATCTTCGCGCTCACTGCGCTGAAGTAGGAGTGCTCTTGCATCCAGTCGTACTTGCGTTCTGTCATGGACTGGTTGAATCCGGTGTGGAAGGCACCCGGCTCGATCAGCGCCACTTGAATATTCTTGCCCAACTGGTCCATCTCTGCGCGCAGGCCGGCACCGGCGGCCGACAAGGCAAACTTGCTCATTGAATACGGCATCAGGAACGGGACCGGAACACGTCCGGCAATCGAACTGACGAACAGTACCGTGCCACGTTCGCGCTCAATCATGCCACGCAACACCAGTTGCGTCAGCGCCAGCGTACCAAACAGGTTGACGTCAAACACCTTGCGAACGCGCTCCAGGTCCACCTCGGCCAAAGAGCCCGAGTCGCCAATACCCGCGTTGTTGATCAGCACGTCAAGTGTCAGAGGTAAAACCTTTTCGCGGTCGGAAACCGACGTGATGTCGAGCTGGAATACTTCAAGATTCTGCCGGCGTGTCAGGCACTCTGCGCGCAAGGCCTGTGCCTGTGCCTCGTCGAAGGTGGCTGCGATGACACGGTGACCGCGTGCTGCCAGCGCAAAAGCGCTGTCACGCCCTATGCCGCTGCCGGCGCCTGTAATCAGAATGGTCTTCGTCACTGAAACGGCCTCGCTAATGGTGAAAGGGATGATTGCGCCGCCAGTGACTGTTGAGCACACCTTCAGTCCTGGCCCGGGAACTGGCAGCCGTCCAGGGTGGTACCGTCAGCGCCAACGCTTTGGGACCAACTGCCTGCCGCAACAAGCTGACGGCAATGCCCCCACCAGCGCCACCAAAGGACGGCAGCCAGTCCCCGACCTTTGCACGACCAGCGCCGTCCATGGTCTGGTACTGACTACGCAACTGCTGCAAGCACCAGACCCGATACGGGTTCACTGCGGTGCTGAACTCGATATTCCTGCTCTGCCACGACACCTGAAGTTCGCCGGCTTCATAGGCCTTTTCATTGGCATCCAGATAGGGCAGGTAGTCCTCGCACGCAAGACCCAGCAGGCAATCAAGTCCGCTACAAAGCGTATCTGGCATGGATCTGTCAACAAATTGGTCGGGTGTCAGGTTCCACAAGCGGTCGACCCATTCCAGGACCTTGGGTGAGCGCTTTCGCATCATGGCTGCCGGTGTCGGGTCACTTGCAAAATGGCGGAACATGGATCCGAAAAATCCGAAGTCAGCCTGCGTCGGTCGCTCCCCCATCAGGAAAGGTCGCGATGACAATGCGGTCTGCATGGCATCGAGCACCTCGATGTAGACCGCCTCGATGGCGCTAGTGGTCGCACGATTGACACCATCGCCCTGCAAAAAACAGCGCCGCTGACGCGACCGTATCAACCAGCGCCGCAGCACCACCGGTAGTGGCACGTCACGCGTCATGCTGCATGCCAGTCTGTCGCTGACGCGCCTGGCATCAGGCTCGAAAGACCAACGGTAGTACATCGCCGGACGCCACAGCCACTCGTCGCCAAAATCCTCCAGCAAATCGGCGATAAAGCGCACTGCAGGGTCATCGGGGTAGATCGCTTTGCCGGGCGCTTCGCGTTCAAAATGCGCGATGATCTGTGTGCTGTCGGTCAGCCAGCGGCCGTCAGGCAGTTCCAGTTGCGGCATCTGCGCAACGCCGGTGATGCGCGCACAGCGCCTGAAACTGCGCGTATCCATTTCCACCAACTCGTACGCCAAGCCTTTGGCGCGCAGATAGGCTTCGAGCTTGCCCGTGAAGTAGGAAACGTCGAGTCCGTGAACGCGCAGCTGCGTCATTCCACAAAGACCCGTGCCAGGCGGTCCATGGAGCACCAGTAGAAATCGCGCCCCCAGCCCGGGCTCGGAAAGACCACACCCTGGTTGAAGCCGCCGACCCGAACACGTCCGGTCTCGGCGCCGGACTCGATCTTCAATAGCACCACTTCCTCACCGCCACGACGGTAGTCGTTGACCGCCAGTTCGCCGGTCTCGGGGTAGAGCAGCATGTGACTGGCGCAGCCAAAGGCGCTCTTGTGCCAGATCGGCGTCAAGGCTCTTGCCTCGGCATCGAAGCGCCAGGCCTGCAGATGGCGGTTTGCCGAGTCGTAACCGACCACGATCTGACGTTTGACGTCGATTAAAGGTGGATTGGTGATGCTGCCTCCGGCCAAGCCGCAGACCGGTAGTATCCGGTGGTCACTGGCATCGCTGAGTGAAACACGTATCAGGCGGTTCGGTGTCGGGCTGACGCCGTTGCCTATCATTTTCACGACGTAGCTGTGCTTGCCGTTGTCCATGAACCAGGCATGGCGTCCGTCCAGCACGACGTCCCAGCCATAGCTTTGGGACGTCGACCCGATGTAATCGAAGCGCCAGTCGCTGTCGAACACGAGGCAGCGCGCGACCTGATCCCAGTGATAACGAAAGATCGAACGAACACCGACAACGTAGACCGTGTTACCCGTTGCGCTCAGGCGAGCGATGGAGGGCTCCGGGCAATCCGTTTCAGTGCAGACCGGCCGCAGCGTTTCGGCGTCGATGACACTCAGACGTGCGCTCGTCGTATCGGACAGATTCTTGGTGACGATCAAACCGTTGTCGAGAATGACAAACGAGTTGTACGCCTCGTTGACCGGCAGCTTCAGCATGGCCAAGGGCTGGCAGGCGCGGTCGAGCCGGTGCACATAACGGCCATAAACCACATAGAGGTCGCCGTTACGGTGCAGCGCCATGCCGCCCGGCCACATCGGACCGCCGGCAAGCCGTGGCGAATGTCGCACCGTCTTCAGCGTCAGCGGGTCTATCAGTTCGACGCGTGACGTGGTGGCAAGACCCAGCCGGGCGCGAATCGCCGAGTGCGTCAGCAGGTAAACCTCGCCCGGCGCGCCGAGCAGCGTCATGGTCGACAGCCAGGTTCGACGACTGGTACAAGCCAGTTTCTCGCTGTCTCTCAGCGCAGGACCCGAGCTGCCATGAGGCACCTGAAGGCGATCAGGACCACCGTCTTCACCCGGCCACGGCGTCGCCAGGTATCCCGGATGACTCATGGCTTGCGCCGGCGTCGGCGCACAACAACCATGCCAGCCAGCAGGGCCGCAAGCACGGAAAACCAGATCAGCACCGGTTTGGCGTAAGCGGGAATCCAGTAGTTCAAGAAGGTGTTGATCATGACTGTGCGCACCGGGTTGTAGCCCTCGGGCATAGGCAAAACATGGTGCGAGCTCGACCAGGCCTCGTAGTCCGACCGCATGGTCTGAAAGACCTCCGGCATCTGGCCCTGCAAGTCGCGCGTCTCGCCGGGGTCGCTTTTGAGGTCGTGCAGATGCCACTGACCGTCGCCCATCGGCGAGCTGTTTTTTACGATCTTCAGATCACCCTTGTACAGGGCCATGTTGCCGGCCAACTCATAGCCAATGACCTCATCGCTAGCGTGAACTCGCGCCAGCGGGTTCTGTAGCACCGGCAGCAGGCTGCGGCCAGTCAGTGGCTCGATCGCCTTGCCTTGGTACATTTTTCCAGGGTTGGCAACCTGGGCCAGATCGAGCAAGGTAGGCACGATGTCCGTGACGTGTGTCATGCCCAGATGCACCTGGTTTTGCGCAATACCCGGCACGCCGGAGATGATCATCGGCGTGCGGATGCCGCCTTCTCCAGAATAGAACTTGTAGGTATTGAGCGGTGCAACCGACACGCTGGCCCAGCCCGGCCCCGCAATGCCGTAAGCGCCCTTGCCACCGAGCTTGTCGATGTCCTGCGTGTATTGAGTCCAGAGCCAGGGCTGGGCCTCGGAGTAGTCCGAGCCCTCGGCGCCGTTGTCCGACAGAAACACGAACACCGTGTTGTCGTATTCGCCGCTCTGCTTCAGGTACGCAATCAGGCGACCGGCGTGGTAGTCCATGGCGTCGGCCATACCGGCGTAAACCTCCATCTCACGCTGCTGATAAAGCTTGTCTTTTTCACTCAAGGCGTTCCAGTCGCCGGTGGTGCTCATGGTGACCATCGGCGTCCCCGCTGGAACCAGGCCCAGCGCCGCAGCGCGGTCGCGCCGCTCCTTGCGCATGGCGGTCCAGCCATCCTTGTATCGTCCCTTGTATTTGTCAATGAATTCGCTCGGCGCCTGCACCGGCACGTGATTGGCCTGAAAACCGACATAGGCAAAGAACGGCTTGCCGCTCTGGCTGCCCGAGCGCAGGTAGTCGATCATCCGGTTGACGAAGAAAGTGGACGAGTAGTACTCGTCGGGCATGACGGCGTCCTTGCCGTCTTCGAACCAGTCGACCTTGGCCTTATGTGGCAGGTAGCGCTGCGTTGGCACCCAGTTGTCGCAGCCGGTGTCGCCCTGAATAATGGAGCGGTCGAAACCGCGCTGATCGGGCCGGTTGTAGGGCTCCGAGCCGACGTTCCATTTGCCGGTGATGTAGGTGCGGTAGCCGCTGTCTTTGAGCAGCGTCGCAACGGTCACCACATTGGTGTCAAGCGAACCGAGATAGCCTGGTTTGCCGAGGTGTTCACGCGGCATGGTTTCAAACAGGTTGCCGACGCCATTGAGGTGATTGTCGACACCGGTCAACAGCATGGAACGCGTCGGCGCG
>CAIYGK010000691.1 GCA_903925725.1 uncultured beta proteobacterium
GAGGCGCGGCAACATGATCATCTGGGCTCTGATCTCGATCTGGAATACGCCCACCGTATCGGCCATGCAAATCATCTCGTACGTGGCCGGATCATCAGCAGGAATATCCTGCATCCGCAAAGCGCTGCCCCGGCCCCTGCTGATCAGGTCCAGACAGCGCCGGATGGCGCGGAGCATGCCCAGAGCCAGCACATCGACCTTGAGCCAGCCCATGGCGTCCAGATCGTCCTTCTCCCACTGAATGATGGAACGCTCAAACATGGCTGCGTTCTCCACCGGCACCAATCGCGTCAGTTTGTCCTGCGTCAGGACAAAACCACCCACATGCTGACTCAGGTGGCGAGGAAAGCGCTGCAGTTGAGTGCTCAAGCTGAGCCAGAGTTGCAACAGCTGTGGCTCCGGCGGTGTGAACGCAGGCCCCAGATGTTCCAGCGCCGACTGCAGTCGCCCGGCCAGCACTTCGCGGCTGTACATACCGGGATGCTCCTTGGCCAGCGCCGTGATCAGTGCCTCGTCCATGCCCAGCGCCCGCCCGACATCCCGCAGGGCACTGCGCGGGCGGTAGCTGACAACCACTGCCGTCAAAGCGGCGCGCTCCCGACCGTACTTGGCGTAGATGTACTGGATCACTTCTTCGCGCCGATCATGCTCAAAATCCACATCAATGTCAGGCGGCTCACCCCGCTCGCGGCTGATGAAGCGCTCAAACAGCATGTTCATGCGAGAGGGATCGACCTCGGTCACACCCAGGCAGTAACAGACCGCAGAATTGGCCGCCGAACCGCGCCCCTGGCACAGGATGTTGCGGCTGCGGGCAAAGGCAACGATGTCGTGCACGGTCAAAAAATACATCTCGTACTTCATCTCGGCAATCAAGGCCAGCTCATGCCCGATTTGCTGGTGCACACTTTCGGGTATGCCGGATGGGTAGCGCCGGGCCGCGCCTTGCAGAGTGAACTGAAGCAGGGTTTGCGCTGGTGTCTGACCGGGCAGCACGGTCTCCAGCGGGTACTGATAGCGCAACTCGTCCAGACTGAAGTTGCAGCGCTGCGCAATCAGCAGCGTCTTGACCAGCAACTCGGTCGGATAGATGGTCGAGAGCCGCTGGCGCGAGCGCAAATACGCTTCGGCGTTGGACTGCAGCGCAAAGCCGCACTGTGCCACCGTGCAACCCTGGCGCACCGCTGTCATCACGTCCTGCAGCGGCTTGCGCGAGCGCAGGTGCATGAGCACACCGCCACTGGCCACGAGAGGTACGCCGGTGAGGCCGGAGAGTTGCTGCAATCGATACAGCAAGAGTGCATCGTCCAGCCCCAGCAACAGTTCCGCGCACAGCCACAAGTTAGATGTAAAAAGTTGCCTGGCCTGGATCGTGATGACACAGGCAGCTTCGAAAGAAAGGCTGTGTGAGAATGCCAGCAAAACCTCACACCCCCCGAGCATGGCCCAGTGCGAATCCGACCATGCCATGCGGTACTGACCCTTGGGCGCAGACCGGCGCGCCAGGGTGATGAACTCGCACAGATTGCCCCAGCCCTGCAAGTGCTGCGGCAAGACGATGACGGTAAAGCCCGGAAGTGCAAATTCAGCGCCGGGCAACAACTTCAAACCCAGCTTCTTCGCCTCGGTGTGAGCGCGTACCAGACCTGCCACCGAACACTCATCTGTGATCGCCAGCGCTGCGTAACCCAGCGCAGCAGCGCGTGCCACCAATTCTTCTGGTTGCGACGCGCCACGCTGAAAGCTGAAGCTCGACAGGCAATGCAACTCGGCATAGGCCGGCAAGGTAGCTTCAGTCACAGTCATCTCAGGCAAACAGGCCATGCAGATACCAGCTTGATTCGGAACCGGCAAGCTCGGCACTCAGGCGCTCACGGTAAATCCAGAGCAAACCAAACTGCTCGCTGCGCGCCAGAAAATAGTCGCGCAGGGCGCAGTCCGCATGGTCCCACCAGGCCGTCTCAAGGCGCTGCGGTCCCGCCAGCAATGCCAAGGGCCCGGAGTACTGCGGAACCTGGTCAGTCACTCGCAAGCGCAGCGGCTTGCTCAATAACCAGCTTGGGTACAGCACGCTTTGATCGCTGGCAACAAGCTTGCCCTGTCGCGCGCCCTGCGTCAGCATCTGCCAGTGCTGCATGCGCTCCGGTCTGTGTTCGGCACACTCCTGCACCTGCAACACCTGAGCAGCCCCCAGGCGAGCACACAAACGCTCCTGCATTTGCAGCAGACTGTCGCCACTGACCTGTTCCAGCGGCAGCAAGCTGCCCGTTTCACCTCGCAGTTTTTCGGTTTCCAGCGAGCGCAATCGCAGATAAAGCACGGGTGCTGGCAAAGAGATGCGAGCCAGTTGCTCGGCCAGCAAACGCTGCAGGTGCGCCATGTCGGCACTCGGTTCGGCCGTGCGCAGCACCAGTTCACCCTGACTGACCGTGTTGCGCCGTGCGTCCATGGTCCAGCCCAGCAACAGTGCCAATACACCAGCATGGCGCGCCTGCAGCCAGTGTTGCAACTGATTGAACAGGCGGCGCGCGCCAAACAGCAGCGCTGGTGCCGCCTCCACTTGTGCACCGAGTTCCAGCGTCGCGTCAAACTGTTCGGGCAACATCAACCAGGGGTAGTTGTCGGTCGCCTGCCCGTAGGCGCGGTCCAGCGCGTCGAGCAGTTCTGCGCCAAAACGCCGCGCCACACCACCTCGCGGCAAGGCGCGCAACTGGCCCCAGCAGGTGCAGCCAAGCCTCTCCAGCGTGCCCAGATGGGGCCGCGCTGCCACCAGAGTGGCCAGTGGCAGATCGTCAGGTGCGGTTCTGCGTTGCGCTCTGCCGGACAGGTCTTCTGGCTGGAGCAATTGCAACTGCGCCAGCGCAATCAGGGAACTGGCACCACGCGCATATCGGACCCCGGCAACCGGCTTGTCCGCAGTGTGAATGCGGCGCAGCAGGGCCAGGCGCCCGCCCCAGAGGCGCTCACTGGCCGAGAGTTCCAGCAACAGCACATCATCGACGCGCGCCACCCTGGGCGTGAACTGCAAGGCCCACCAACCCAGCGCCGTGCAACCATCCACAAGCTCAACTGAGGCACGCTCAGGCAGCGCTTGCAAGGCAACCCAGAGCATTCCCCACCCCCTGCCACACCGTACCTGCCTGTGCCAGCAAGGCCGCCAGTCGCGCCGGACGCGCCGGCAGTATCAACGGCTGCTCCAGTGGCGGACCACGGCGTTTGATGATGTGCAGCCAAAGCGCATCACTGTCCGTTTGATTGATTGCCAGCAAACGCAGCGTAGCCGGTGAAGATTCGCCTTGCGCCTGCGCCGGGCGCAGTAAAAAAAGAAGTTTGCTGTGCACCTGTGCCGCCATCTGCAGTCGCCGCAACTGCTCCGCACGCGCCTGAGCCAGCCACAGCAGCACAGCTGTCACACCGGCGCAGCGCAGCGCCTGCTCTGCCGCCCACAGGCTTTCAGCCGAAGTGGCAGTTGCCACCCACAACAGGCGCCGCGCATCCAGTCCCTGCGCCGCGAGCGCCGGCACAAACGGCACATGGGGCGCTCCCACCAGCACCACCGAACCGGTAGTGGTCCGACGCAACGCCGGCAGCAGCAAGCGCCACTCGTTGTGCTCACCGCACCTCTGCAGAATTTCGCTGATGGCGCCTACCGGCCAACCAGCCCCCGGTAACTCGGCGTCCAACACAGCATGCCCGGTGGTCAGTGTGGCAGCACCAGTCACACCCAGTTCAGTGGCGCGCCAGACGGCAGCGCCAAACTCGGGTAAAGGAGCAGACCGAAGAATCGAGGACATGGCAAAACACGTCACCCAGTGACGTTTACTGTATAAAACAACAGTATATCGATTTGCCTGCTGTCTGTCGTGGGCAGTTGAGAAAAAACGCCTTGACTCAGGCGATCAATCGGTTCAGGACTTGAGCATGCGGTTGATGGCAGCCACTGCCTCATCATCAGCAGCGCCTACCAAGGCCAGCAGCCTGATCTTTGAAATCAGGTACATGTAACGCGCTTGCGCCAGGTCGCGCAGCACCCCCATGCGTTGCTGCTCGGCATTGAGCACGTCCATCACGGTGCGACTGCCAGCCTGGAACGACTTGCGGCTTGACAACACCAACTGGTCTGCCGAGCGCAGCGCCAGTTCAAGCGCTCTGACCTTGGGAATGTTCTCGGTCATGCCGCGAAACTCCTTGTAAACCCGCACCCCCAGGTCACGCCGACCCGCTTCCAGGGACTGCTCGGCATGCTCCTGACCCGCCAGTGCTTGACGCACTGTGGAATTGACATAGCCACCGGAAAAAATCGGAATATTGAGCTGCAGGCCAACCGATCCGTTGGTGTAGCTTGACTGAACATTGAGTATGTTTTCGCTTTCGCTGCGTGACCACTGCGCCACAGCATCCAGTGTCGGGGTGTGCCCGGCACTGGCCTTCTTCACCTCCTGCCGTGACGCCTCAGTCTGGGCCCTGAGCGACTGCAACTGCGGACTGCGTGCCTCGGCACGATCAATCCAGTCCTGCAACACATTGGGCTGCGGATCGAACAACTCCAGCTTCGCCACATCCAGCGTTGCCAGCTTGTCAACCGGTTGATTCACCAGAATTTCAAGCTGCTTCAAGGTGTAGTCCATATTTTGCCGTGCCTCAATCTCCTGCGCTGCGTTCATGTCCAGACGCGCCTGCGCATCGTCCACATCGGTGCGGGTACCCGAGCCGCCCGCCAGGGACTTGCGTGCGGCGTCGAGCTGCGTCGTGTACGCCGTGCGTTGCGCCAGTATCAGGTCCAACTGCTCATGTGTCAGCATGGCCTCGAAATAAGCGCCGCTGACACGCACAGCCAGGTTCTGCTCATCCTGTGCCAGCGTCGCCTCTGCGTCCTGCACCTGGGCCTCGGCCTGCCGGTACTGGGCTGCAAGGTAGCTGCGAAACAGGGGTTGACGCACCGTCAAGGTCCGGTTGGAACTGGGATAGTGGCTCTCACTTGTTTGCTCCTGACCCAATGAATTCGGCACGATGCTGACCAGATTGTTTTGATTGCGTCCCACGCTGGCAGAAATACTTGGCAGCAACTGCGAACGCGCCTGCGGCAGGCGTTCGCGACCAGCCTGCGCCGCGGCACGCGAGGCCAGGATCGTCGCATCCTGCTGTTGCGCCGCCTGGTAGGCCTGCAACAAGTCCATGGACAGCACCGTGCTTGAAAAAGATAGCAACAGACTGCTCAGCAGCAGCGGTTTGAATGGCAGACGCTGCACTGCGCTGCTCAATGTAGGACGCAACATGGACTTCACTCCTCTTTCATCGACGCCGCCATCCGCTTGGTCAACGGGTGCAGCAAATAAGTCAGCATGGAGCGTTCCCCGGTGATGAAAATCACCTCCACCGGCATGCCCGCCTGCATCTGTCGCTTGCCGAGTTTTTTCATACCTTCTGGCGTTACCGCAACGCGCGCCAGAAAGTAGCCGGCGCCCGTATGCGGATCCACCAGCAGGTCGGCTGAAATCGACGCCACCTTGCCTGCCACCACCAACTGCGGCGAATTGGCGAAGGAAGAAAACCGCACATCCACCGGCAAATCAGCATGGACGCGGTCGATCAGATGCGGCGAAACCCGGGCTTCCAATACCAGTGGTTGATTGGCCGGAACAATGTCCATCAGCTTTTGTCCCGGGCCGATGACACCACCGACGCTTTGAAATGCCAAGCCATTCACCTGCCCAGCCGCCGGCGACTTGATGTCGGTACGAGTCAAGTCGTCTTTGCTGGCACGGAACTTTTCGGCATCTGCCTGCACCTCGCGGTCCACTTCAGACAACTGCGACTCAACTTCTTTGCGGTACTCCTGCTGGCGCACCACGGCACGCTGACGC
>CAIYGK010000692.1 GCA_903925725.1 uncultured beta proteobacterium
ACAACCTGACCAAGCTCGGTGACCTGCTTGAAGCCGAGGGCCTGCGCGACAGGGTTATCCTGGTCGTCGGCGGCCCGCGCATCAGTCATGAAATGGCAAAAGAATTGGGCTACGACGCTGGCTTTGGCAGCAAGACCTACGCCGAGGACGTGGCCTCCTTTGCCATCCACGAATGGATTAAACGAAAGGCCCCTTGAATGGAAAACCACACCAGCCTGATCCGTCTGCGTATGAGCGCGCACGACGCCCACTACGCCGGCAATCTGGTCGATGGCGCACGCATGCTTCACCTGTTCGGCGACGTTGCCACTGAACTGCTCATTCGCAGCGATGGTGATGAGGGCCTGTTCGTCGCGTACGATAAGGTCGAATTCCTTGCTCCGGTCCACGCCGGTGATTACATAGAGGCTAGTGGTCGCATCGTGAGAGTCGGCAAGACCTCGCGCACTATGATGTTTGAGGCGCGCAAGGTCATCATGTCCGCCGGCGTGGTGGGTCAGCCCTCTGCGGCTAACGTCTTAGATGTACCCATCGTAGTCTGCAAGGCGTCGGGGACATGCGTCGTGCCTACCCACTGCCAGCGTCTCAAGCGCGGATCGAGTGAATTTTGATCATGCAAAAACTCATCATTACCGCTGCCGTAACTGGCGCCGAAGTTACCCGCGAACAGCACCCAGCATTGCCAATCAGCCCTGATGAGATTGCGATCGCGACCGAGGAATGCGTCAAGGCCGGCGCCTCGATTGTTCACCTGCACGCACGCAACGCCGACGGCAGTCCCACACAAGACCGGGAAACCTACCGCGAGATCATCGCGGCGGTGCGCAAGCGCTGCGACGTGATTATCCAGGTGTCAACTGGCGGCGCCGTTGGCATGACGCCAATTGAGCGCTTGGCCCCGCTGTCACTTGCGCCTGAGATGGCTACGCTCTCGATGGGCACGGTCAACTTCGGCGCCGATGTCTTCATGAATCATCCTTCTGACATGGAAGATTTCGCACGCACGATGCAGGAACACGGAGTCAAGCCCGAGCTTGAGATTTTTGACAGCGGCATGCTCACGACGGCGAACCGCTGGCTGAAGAAGGGCATTCTGAAAGGGTCACAGCATTTTGATTTAGTACTGGGCATTCCAGGCGGGATGGCGGCCACTGCGGAAGCGCTGATCTACCTGAAGACCCAATTGCCAGCGAACTCGACTTGGACCGTCGCCGGCATCGGCAGCGCCCAGTTACAGCTGGGAACACTTGCCATCATCCTCGGAGGCCATGTTCGTGTCGGATTTGAGGACAACATCTACTACCGCAAGAATGAACTAGCTTCAAGCAACGCTCAACTGGTTGCCCGAATCGCGCAAATCAGCCGGCTACTGGAGAGAGAGGTGGCTACGCCAAGCGAGGCTCGCGTGATGTTAGGTATCACTGGTAATGCCTGAGCGATTGTGGAAGTTCAACTCGGCGCCTTCCAAACTTGTCGTGCCACGCGCATCAGGTTACCTCCCAGAATAGCTTGCAGGTCGTGCTCGAGATAGCCAAGACGCATCAGCCCTTCGACGATTTCTTCCAGCTGCTCAGGCCTCACGAAGTTCATGCCATTAGCAAAGCCCAACTCTGGCGGAAAAATGTGCTTCATCTCAGCCATCCCTGCGTCGATTTCAGCTTGATCAAAAACATAGTCCAGCCCCAAGGCGACATGCTGTGGCCCAATCAGTTGCACAGCGTAATCCAGATGGCGCACGAAGGTCTCGCTGCGGATGTCGTTGTCGCCAAGGAATGGACCTACACCGTTAATGCCGACCACACCACCGGTGGTTGCACATTGGCGCATCAATGCGTCCGAGATGTTGCGTGGGTGCTGGCGCACTGCAGTCGGATTGGAGTGCGAGAAAACAACCGGCCCTTGGGCATAGGCCATTACATCGCGTGCGGTGCGTTCACCGCTATGACTGCAGCACACCAACATGCCAACGCGGTGCATCTCATCCATGAGTCGACGACCAAAATCAGTGAGGCCGCTGTCTTCGTCCAGGCAACCACCCGCAGCTGAATTGTTGCGGTTATAGGCTAACAACATCCATCGCACACCCAGGTCGAAATAGAGCTGTACGAGACTGGCTTGGTCACCCACCGCATTTGCGCCTTCGATGTCAAAGCTCACCGCCAAACGGCCTGTGGCCCGGGCGTGTTCAATGTCTTCCAC
>CAIYGK010000693.1 GCA_903925725.1 uncultured beta proteobacterium
CGTACCAGCAATTTTCTGACGCACCCGGTGTTCAACACCTACCACTCCGAAACCGGCATGCTGCGTTACATCCGCATGCTGGGCGACAAGGATCTGGCGCTGGACCGCAGCATGATTCCGCTGGGCAGCTGCACCATGAAGCTCAACGCGACCAGCGAGATGATTCCCATCACGTGGCCCGAGTTTGCCGCGCTGCATCCGTTCGCGCCAGCAGACCAACGGTTGGGTTACAAGGAACTTGACGAACAGCTGCGCGCCTGGTTGTGCGAGGCCACGGGTTACGCCGGCATCAGCCTGCAGCCCAACGCCGGCTCGCAGGGTGAGTACGCGGGTCTGCTGACCATTCGCGCCTACCACGCAGCCCAGGGGCAGGGCCATCGCAATATCTGCCTGATTCCATCGAGTGCCCACGGCACTAACCCGGCCAGTGCCCAAATGGCGGGACTGACGGTTGTCGTGACCGCCTGCGACGCCAGTGGTAACGTCGATCTGACCGACCTTACGGCCAAGTGCGAACAGCACAGCCAGAACCTGGCTGCAGTGATGATCACCTACCCCAGCACGCACGGCGTTTTTGAGACCAGCGTCAAGGAACTCTGCGCACTGGTGCATTCGCACGGCGGCCGGGTCTACGTTGATGGCGCCAACATGAATGCCTTGGTGGGACTGGCAGCACCGGGGGAGTTTGGCGGTGACGTCAGCCACCTCAATCTGCACAAAACCTTCTGCATTCCCCACGGCGGTGGCGGCCCTGGTGTTGGCCCGGTCTGCGTCGTTGCCGACCTGGTTCCCTTCCTGCCTGGCCACGCGACCTCCGACAACACTGGGACGGCAAGCGTTGGGGCTATTTCCGCAGCACCTCTGGGTAACGCGGCGGTCTTGCCCATCAGCTGGATGTACTGCCGCATGATGGGTCCTGAAGGCCTTCAAGCGGCAACGGAGGTGGCGATTCTGGCGGCCAACTACGTCAGCGCCCGGCTGAAAGATTACTATCCCACGCTCTACGCCAGCGCCAATGGACGAGTCGCCCACGAATGCATTCTGGATTTGCGACCCCTCAAAGAAAGCAGCGGTGGCGCCCACGGTGTGTCGGCTGAAGATGTGGCCAAGCGTCTGATGGATTATGGTTTTCACGCGCCGACGCTGAGCTTTCCGGTACCCGGTACGCTGATGGTGGAGCCGACCGAGAGCGAAACACTGAGCGAACTGAACCGCTTCATCAACGCGATGATCGCCATCCGCCAGGAGATTGCGAAAGTCGAGCGGGGTGAATGGCCACAGGACAACAACCCGCTCAAGCACGCACCCCATACCGCGGCGTCCCTGTTGGGTGAGAACTGGGATCGACCTTACTCGCGTGAAGTCGGTGCCTTCCCACTGGCCACTTTGAAGCAGGTCAAATACTGGCCACCCATCGGTCGGGTCGATAACGTGTACGGTGACCGCAACCTGTTTTGCTCCTGCGTTCCTATCAGTGATTGAACAAAAAAACGGGGCCCAAGCCCCGTTTTTTGATACTCGTGTTTTGATCAAACCGTCGCTGCAAATCCCTTGCGACGCCGTGCGATGACACCGATCAAGCCCAAACCGGACAGCAGCATGGCGTAGGTTTCTGGCTCTGGAACAGCGGTCACGGAGACCA
>CAIYGK010000694.1 GCA_903925725.1 uncultured beta proteobacterium
TTCTGGTGTAACCGCAGTTGATATTCAGCATATAAATAACGACAGGAATAATGATGGAACGAAACAAGCTAAGCGGTGCGGTACTCGCGTGCCTATTCAGTTATGCCGCGTGTGCGGCGGACGCTCAGAGGTGGCGTCGTTTGATTGGACAGTTTTTGCCGTTTCTTAAGTGTAAGCCTTGCCAATTTTTGCCTACGCTGCTTTTAGCATCGTTGGCAGATTTTCGAAGTAGAACTCATCCGGCGTTTTGTCGTCAAGCGATGAATGCGGCCGCTGCTGATTGTAACGGGTGAAGTATTTTGCCAAGCCGTTTTTTGCCGCACTGACGCTGTCATATGCGAACAAGTAGACTTCCTCATATTTCACACTCCGCCATAACCGCTCCACAAACACGTTATCTCGCCAGCAACCTTTGCCATCCATACTGATTTTGATGTCGTTATCCTTCAACAGCCCGGTAAATTCAAGACTGGTAAACTGACACCCCTGATCTGTGTTGAAGATTTCCGGCTTGCCATATCGGTTGATCGCTTCCTGCACAACCTCGATGCAGAAGTCGGTTGTCAGCGTGTTCGACAGTCGCCACGCAAGCACCCGACGGCTTGCCCAGTCCATGACCGCAATCAGATACACAAAGCCCCGTTTCATCGGAATATAGCTGATATCCGTCGCCCAGACGTGATTAGGACGAATAATTTTCAGATCACGCAACAAGTAGGGATAGATTTTGTGTGCCGGATGCTTTTTACTGGTATTGGGCTTGCGATACAGCGCCTCAATGCCCATCAATTTCATCAACGTAGAGACATGCCTGCGTCCCACAATCATTCCTTCACGCTTGAGTAATCGGCTCAACATGCGTGCACCGGCGTAGGGCCAATCCATATGCAGCTGGTCAATCCGTTTCGCCAGGACTGCGTCGGATTCTGACAGCGGTTGCGGCTGGTAATACGCCGTGGAGCGCGCCAAGCTCAGTATCTTGCATTGCCGAACCAGCGGCAATTCATGTGTGCGGTCGATCATTTCCTTGCGCTCAGCAATCCCGCCTTGGTGAGCGCGCTTTCTAAAAAATCGTTCTCCAATGTCAGCTGGCCGATCTTGGCATGGAGAACCTTGATGTCGGGTTCATCGACTTTCTTCTTGGCGGGCCCATCAAAGACACCGGCGGCTGATTCCTGCAACTGCTGCTTCCATTCTGAAATCTGGTTCGGGTGAACATCGAACTGCTCAGCCAATTCGGCCAGCGTCTTGTCGCCCTTGATGGCTGCGATTGCCACCTTGGCCTTGAATCCAGGTGCGTGATTCCTTCTCGTTCGTTTCATGTGCTTGCTCCTCAGTGTGCCGTGATCTCCACGGCTTGGGTTGAGCAAGACTAACACTTAACGGACTGTCCGAAAATTCGGTACCACCTCTGAGATGCAACACAGCAAAGCGTTTTATCAACTGTGTTTGCACATGGAACCGCACTACCATCAATACGAATTAGATTTGCGTTTGTATCTCACCGCTCAAAA
>CAIYGK010000695.1 GCA_903925725.1 uncultured beta proteobacterium
AACAACCTGGCAGGCGCACGAATCGAAACTGATCGTCTTGTTCCCAGTACCAGTCCGATGACAGTTTGGTCAAACTGCGAAAACGCTCTTCACTCTGGCGCGTCGCTTCCAAAGCCGCCTGACGTTCTGCCTCGTGATCTGCCTTGATATGGACAAGAAGGCGTCGGCGTTTCTGGTACAGAAACAGGCTGGTCACAAAGAACACTGTCAACACTACAAAGGCAATGCAGTACCTGAGGACCTCCCGATTCCAACTTGCATACATATCCTGCAGTCGGCGATCTACGGCGATGACCATGGGTTTGTCCATAGACAGAGCTGCGTCCTGGATTGTTTGCAAGGCGACCATGCGCTCGTCATCGACAGAGTTGAACGCACCCGTGAATACATTCGCATCACCACCACTGTTCATGTGCCGCTTAAAGAACGAGCCTGGCTTGATCAAATCGACGCCCTCGACGTCCTTGCTGTTGGGTGACATCAAGAACGGGATGCCATCGCCATGAATCAGGGCCGCTCTGATGCCTGGCCTGTAGATCACTGAGTCCAGCAAGACTTTGAATTCCTTTGCATCCAGGTTGGCGATCACCAATCCATCGAATTCACCGCGGGGTCCTGCAACCATGCGTGCCAGACTCATCGTGAAACTGCCAAGGCTGGACACAAACGGGGGTCGGACATAGAGCGTGCCTGGATTCGGCTTATGCAGGACAGCCTGGAAGTAGTCCCGTTGTTTGAAGTTTTTGCCAAGCAATTCCGACTTGTCCGATGCCTGGACTGTTCCGTCGGCATCGAGAACCAGAAACGCGAGCACTCCCGGCATGGCGTCGCTCAGCGCCTTCAAATGCTGGGCCGCTGATGTCTGACGCTCCTTTTGTTTTCTCCAGTCCGGAATTTCGCTAAGAATGCCCGTCAATGCAGAGTTGATGGCGCTGAATTGGCGACCAAGGTTGAGGCTCACAATATTGCATTGATGACTCAGCCGCTCTCGTTCGCGGACATCAATGCGGCTGTGGTTTTCGTAGAGGATATAGCCGAAGTCGCCGCCGACCAACACCAGCACAAGGACCAGCAGCAACCACTCGAACCGGGCGCGGCGTGCGTTGCGTGATGGTGCGGAAGCTCGCATGCTGTTATTCAGATCATTTTCAAGTGCTCGCCATCGCGTTGCAGTGTACCTTTTTTCTCCATGCTGGCAACACAGCGATACAAGGCTTCGTGCGTGACACCCAGTTCCCCGGCCAACGATTTCAAACCAGATCCCAGAGGGTAGGTGCCCTGCTGTCCTTCGGTTTCAAGAAAGTGCATCAACCGGTCATCCACCCGATGCAGGGACAGTCGCTCACATTGCAGGCGCAGCCGCTTGACTTCGCGATTCAGCATGGCAATCCAGCGGTTTGAAAAAGCGGGGTCGGAGCTCAATGCGGAATTGACTTTCACAACGGGAACGCCAGTGATTTCAGAGGGCAGAACGACGTTGGCGTGACAGTGGTAACGCTCGGAGCGGAGACTGGCCTCGCTGATGATGCCGGAGCGGGCGCGCTGAAGCACAATCGGTGCGCCCTGCATGCCCATGCGTTCGAGCAGCACCTCACCGCTGCTGATGAAGAACATGTATTTGGGTTTTTCGCCGGCACTGAAGAGGCGCTCGCCTCGTGCATAGCTGGCACTGACGCAGTACTCGCGCAAGGCGGCAGGCAGCAGCGCAGCGAGTTCCTGGTGAATTTGAGTAAAGGGCAGAGCCATGTGATCATGATCATACCGATGTTGGGACCCTTTCATCAATACTATGGTCATTGCGTATTCAGCAGGACTTTATGACCAATTCCATTTTTCAAT
>CAIYGK010000696.1 GCA_903925725.1 uncultured beta proteobacterium
ACGTCGTCGACGGTGCACTCGCGGACCCGCGCGCTCGATTCAGCTACAATGGCGAGGAATTCTTCTGAATGTTTCATGTCTGCCTCCAAGCCGCTGAGCATAGCGTGTTGCGCGCGACGAAGCCACAGCGCCACGGAAAGAACGCAGATTTCCTACGTTATCATCGTTGGTTTACCGGCGGCTGTTGACAACGGGGCCCCAATTGCCGTACTCGCCGGCGCCCACAATGTGGCATCAACGCCACGCTCAGGAACCCATGGCTGTCGATCCGCAGAAAATCATCTACTCGATGGTCGGGGTGTCCAAGCACTTCGACAAAAAGCCCGTATTAAAGGACATTTACCTGTCCTACTTCTATGGAGCCAAGATCGGCGTTCTGGGCCTCAACGGCTCGGGCAAGTCGTCGCTGCTGCGCATTCTGGCTGGAATTGACAAAGAATTTACGGGAAAGACGATTCTGGCCCCGGGTCACACCGTAGGCTACCTGCCCCAAGAGCCCCAACTGCAAGACGGCAAGACCGTGCGGCAGATCGTTGAGGAGGGAGCCCAGGAAATCGTTGATCTTCTTAATGAATTTAATACGATCAATGCCAAGTTCGAAGAGCCCATGGAAGACGATGAGATGCAAAAACTCATTGAACGCCAAGGTGATTTGCAGGAGAAGCTCGACCATGCCAACGCCTGGGAGCTGGACAGCCGGCTGGACATGGCGATGGATGCACTGCGCTGCCCGCCCCCGGAAACATTGGTGGATCACCTGTCAGGGGGCGAGAAACGACGCGTGGCGTTGTGTCGTCTTCTTCTCCAGACACCAGACATCTTGCTTTTGGACGAGCCGACCAACCATTTAGATGCAGAATCAGTGGCATGGCTCGAGCAGCACTTGCAACGCTACGCCGGCACTGTGATCGCGGTGACGCACGACAGGTACTTCTTAGACAACGTGGCGGGATGGATCCTAGAGTTGGACCGCGGCCAGGGGATTCCATGGAAAGGCAACTATTCCTCGTGGTTAGAGCAGAAGCAGAAGCGCCTGAACCAGGAAGAGAAACAGGAATCGGAGCGCCAAAAGACGTTGCGCCGCGAGTTGGAGTGGATTCAGTTGTCAGCAAAAGGGCGGCACGCCAAGGGGAAAGCGCGCATCTCTCGGTACGAAGACATGCTCAAAGGCGAAAGTGAAAAGCGCAGTGCCGAATTGGAGATTTACGTGCCGCCAGGTCCGCGCCTTGGCGATGTGGTGATCGAGGCTCATGGCGTGCGAAAAGCGTATGGGGACAAGCTGTTATTCGATGACCTCAGTTTCTCGCTGCCTCCGGGTGGAATCGTCGGGGTGATTGGTCCTAACGGCGCGGGCAAGACGACGCTGTTCCGACTTATCACAGGCCAAGATATGCCTGATTCCGGGACGTTCAAGGTTGGTACCACAGTGAGTTTGGCCTACGTCGACCAGAGCCGCGACGACCTAGACCCCAACCAGACCATCTTCCAGGCGGTAACGGGAGGCCAGGAGCAGCTCCAGTTAGGCACGAAGTCTATGAATTCAAGAGCTTATGTCTCGAAATTCAACTTCTCGGGTGAGGCGCAGCAAAAAAAGGTCAGCCAAATCTCCGGTGGCGAGCGCAACCGCGTGCACTTGGCCAAGATGCTCAAGGCGGGCGCGAACGTGCTTCTGCTGGATGAGCCGACCAACGACCTCGACATCAACACCATGCGCGCGCTCGAGGAATCGCTCGAAAACTTCGCTGGTTGTGCCGTCGTCATTAGCCACGACCGTTGGTTCTTGGACCGGATCGCCACGCACATTCTGGCGTTCGAAGGCGATAGTAAAGTCGTGTATTTTGATGGGAATTTTAGCGAATATGAGGCCGACCGGAAGGCGCGGCTCGGCGCTGCAGCGGACCAGCCACACCGCATTCGGTACCGCAGCATGACGCGCGGGTAGCGTCCATCCAGGCGGGATGACGCAACATGAACTGATTGGTCAGACACAGCATGTTCACGCAGCGTTGCTCGGCTCGGCGACCGCGGCCAGTGCCTCGACCGGTGGGTCTTCCGCAATCGGCGGACACGGCGGAGAAAAGCAGTATCGCGGGAAGTCTTCCAGAGCCACCTTGCCTGCGCGAAACTCAGCCGAAACCTCTTTATATTGCTGCAAAAACGCCTCACGCTTTCGTGTTAGTCTGGCCCGTGCGGCAGCGGCATGAGCAAAAACCCGAATCCGTCGGCCGTCAATGATGGGTGGGCGCGGGGGCGGGACCGTTTTTCGCACGTCCT
>CAIYGK010000697.1 GCA_903925725.1 uncultured beta proteobacterium
TCGAGCTCGTCGATGGCTCCCTTCCGGGCCATCGACGAGTTTCGCGGTGCTGGAGTCCGGCCCTGCAACCCATCAGATTCAACGCTAAAACCCGGCAGGTTTGGCGTTGAATCTGATGGGTTGGGCATCGGTCGCTTTGGGGCTCCTTTTTGGCTTTTAAGGCTGCTTGCTGGGTTTTTGGGGCAAGAGGCTAACTATTGACGCTCAGCCCGTTAAAACTGCATCGGCAGCTTGATGTCGAGCAGGTCGATGGTGTCGCGTAGGGCTCCGATCAGCTTGGCCCCTTGATAATTCTTGAAGTGCGGCGACGACAGATCGACGGCGGTTTGCTCAAAATGGCCGACCAAGGCCATGACCATAGCAACGTTGACATTGAGTTCGGTCATGCGGGTGATGAAGGTCGAGCGGAAGCTGTAAAGCCGTTTGGTGGGATCGTCGATGCGAAGCTGGGCCAGATAATATTCATTAAAACGGCGGGCGACATTCTTGGCGTAGCCGTTTTTGCTGGGCTTGAGTAATGGAAAAAGTTGGCCCTCCGGGTCTTCCCTGCGTCGCTGCTCGATGTAGTCCATGAAGCCCGATTCGCGAACAACGCGGTGAAGCGGGATTTTGCGGATGCTGTTGGAGTTCTTGCCGGATTTGAGGGCGATGAAGTCGATGCCCTGCTCTTGGCGTATCTGGTCAAGCCGCACGCCCGCCATTTCGTCGGGGCGGGCGCCCGAATACAGCAGCAGGAAAGGCAACCACTTGAAGTGCGGACGAGACTCGGTCGCGTAGAGCACGTAGTTCGCCGGGTTGAATATCTCGTCAAGGTCATCTTGCGTGAACGGTTGGTAGGACTGCACTTTCTTGGAAAGTGTCGATTTTTTGGAAATTCGTGTGCCGTCAAAGGGGTTTTCGTGGGCTTCCCCGTTGCCTATAGCCCAACGAATAAACTCCGAAAGATGCCCTATTTTCTTGTTTACACGCAACGCACCGCCTAATTTGAGTTGGGCGCGCTTGAATTCGACGGCATGATTTTTATCGATGGAGCCCATGTAAGGGTTGCCAAATTGCTCGGCGAAAGCGGCGTAGGTGGCCTCCTTGTCCTCGCGGGTTTTGAGGTTGTTGATGTCGTCGGTCGCCATCTCTTCCATGTAGGGCTTGGTGGCGGCGAGAAAGCGTTTGCCCTTGAAGGTCGGGGCAGGGCGGGTTTGCTCTCTCGTGGGGGCGTAATGCGGCTCAATCGGGCCTATGGCCTCGATTCGAGACAGCATCAGCTCCTTGGCACGGCGTAGGTCGTCGTCGGTGTTGATGCCGGTGAGCTTGGTGCCGTCGGGGAACTCGGCATCGAATTCGCGTCCGTCCTTCTTGAAGGCCTTGATGATGTCGGTGACAGTGGGTTCAGTGCTACGTTTGGTCATGGACAATTCCCAGTTGAGCTTGGATGCGAGCATGATAGCTAACGCCCGGTCCTTGGTGCCTAGCGACTTCTGCCGGGTCTGGCCGTCCATGGTGAGTCGGAAGCACCAGATTCCGAGGCGGTTGAGGTGCAGGTGGGGGATGCGTTGGCGGCTTTCCCGAGGGGTCTTTGGCATGGCATATTGCGACACCACTTGTGACACCAGGGCGGAAAGCAAGAAACCCGCACCAGCTAGTGCTGATGCGGGTTTGCGGCGTTTTGGTGGCGCTTCACGGATTCGAACCGCGGACCTGTGGATTATGATTCCATCGCTCTAACCGACTGAGCTAAAGCGCCAAGGCTGCGGATTATAACCAGTGTCCTACTGGTGTTTGAAGTTGGCCTTGCGCTTGTTGACGAAGGCGTCCATGCCTTCCTTCTGGTCGGCGGTGGCAAACAGCGAGTGGAACAGGCGCCGCTCAAACATCACGCCGTCGCTCAGACCGCTCTCAAAAGCCCGGTTCACAGACTCTTTGACCGCCATGGTGGCGATTTGTGAAAACTCGCTGATCACCAACGCAGTTGCCAGTGCCTCTTCCATCAGCTTTTCCAGCGGTACGACCCGACTCACCAGTCCGGCGCGCTCAGCCTCCGCAGCGTCCATCATGCGGCCGGTCAGTGCCATTTCCATCGCCTTGGATTTGCCCACCGCGCGTGGCAGCCGCTGGGTGCCGCCAGCACCCGGAATGATGCCCAGCTTGATTTCGGGCTGGCCGAAGCGCGCGTTGTCCGCTGCGATCATGAAGTCGCACATCATGGCCAGCTCGCAGCCACCGCCCAGGCAAAAGCCACTGACTGCAGCGATGACGGGTTTGCGCACGCCGCGGATGTGCTCCCAGTTGCGGGTGATGAAGTCGCCTTTGTAAACGTCGGCAAAGCTGTAGCTGCCCATGGCACCAATGTCGGCACCGGCAGCAAACGCCTTTTCACTACCGGTAACGATGATGCAGCCAATGGCAGGGTCTGCGTCAAAGGACTTCAGCGCGACTCCGAGCTCGGTCATCAGTTGATCGTTCAGGGCGTTAAGCTGCTTTGGACGGTTCAGCGTGATGACGCCGACCTTGCCGCCCTCGGTGCGGATGTTGATGGTTTCAAAATTCATGGTTTTCTCCAGGTTTTCAGTTAAGCCATTGGCCGACAAGCTCTTTGTCACGCACGGCCAGGGACCAGCTGCTTGCCGGTGGTGGCAATTTCAGCGACAGCTTCAAAATGCGTTTGTCGCGTGCCACCAGGGCGGCAACTTTGGAGGCGGCACCGGCGTAGAGCGGTACTTCATCGAGTTTGGACAGGCGCCAGCTTGAAGCCTGGTGACCAGAGCCGGTCTCCAGTGCCAGCCATTCGTCACCGGCGGCAAAGCCGGCCAGTTCGGCCGCACCACCGCGCAATACGCTCTTGATCTGCACGCCTGCGCTTTCGCTCACTCGCAGACCCAGCCGCTGGGCCAGACCGGCAGGCTCCTGCTGTACTGAGACCCCATGCTGCTCCAGCAAGGACTGGAGTGGCAGCTCGCTGCAGCTGTGCACCCAGCGGGAAATCTCCTTCTGAAAGGAGCGGCCAGATAATTTCTCCAGCACGTCCAGGAGATCGGCTTCGGTCATCGGCCCGCCCTGGCTGCGCTGCCACAGGCTACGCATCACGGCATCGAGCGAGCTCTTGGCCTTCTGGCGCAAAGTGAGATCAAGGCACAGGGCAACCAGCGAGCCCTTGGTGTAATAACTGATGGTGGCGTTGGCCGTGTTTTCATCCTGCCGGTAATACTTCACCCAGGCGTCGAAGCTGGCCTGTGCGACGCTTTGAATCGCGCGTCCCGGTGTCTGCGCTACCTGGTTGATGGTCTTGCCCAGCAGCGCCAGATAGGTCGCCTGGTCTATCAGTCCGCTGCGATGCAGAAGCAAGTCGTCGTAGTAGCTGGTAAAACCTTCAAAGAACCACAACAGTTCCGTGTAATTTTCATTCGCATAGTCAAAGCGGGTGAACTCGGTGGGGCGCAGGCGTTTGACGTTCCAGGTGTGGAAATACTCGTGGCTGATCAGGCCCAGCAGCGTGGTGTAGCCCTCTGGCGCTTTCTTTTCTACGGCACCGGATTCATGTTTCAGGCGCGGCAGATCCTTGCGCTTGCAGATCAGGGCGGTCGAGTTGCGATGCTCCAGTCCGCCATAGCCCTCATCTACTGCATTGAGCATGAACAGGTAGTTGCGGTGCGGGGGCTTGCCGTGCCAGAAACGAATTTCTGCCTCACAAATCTTCCGTGTATCGGCCAGCAAACGCTTGCCGTCAAAGCCGGGTGGCGCGCCAGCGACGACAAAGCGGTGCGGCACGCCACAGGCCACGAAGGAGCCGCTCCAGAACGCACCGAGCTCCACCGGCGAGTCCACCAGTTCGTCGTAATCAGTGGCCAGGTAGCTGCCGAATCCACGCTGATTAATCTTCCTGGGCGCCAGGCCGGTTGCTGCGCGCCAGTCTGGCAGCTTCCGGTCCGCCAACAGGGTCAGCGCGTGCGGTACGTCTTCCTGACCCAACACCCGCAGGAACACGCTGGTGCCGTTGAAGAATCCGCGCGTCGCATCGAGCCATGCGGTGCGCACGGAACTGTCGAAGGCGTAGATCTGGTAGCTCAGAACCAGCGGCTTGCCCTCGGTGCATTGAATCTGCCAGCTGCATTTGTCGAGCTGGGTGATCGTCAGCAACTTGCCGAGCTGACGTGCTTGAAGTTGCTGCAAGTTTTTGGAAAACTCGCGTACCAGATAGCTGCCGGGAATCCACACCGGCAAACTCAATTTCTGTAAGGCAGTGGGCCGCTCGATGGTCAGGCTCACGCTGAACAGGTGAGCGTGCAGATTGGCAATCTGCACTTCGTACGAGATGGCTGCGAGTGCCATCAGTTCCTGGCATCCGTCAGGTATTTTTCAACCTGGGCCGCA
>CAIYGK010000698.1 GCA_903925725.1 uncultured beta proteobacterium
ACACCGGAAGGTAATGAAACCGGGCCGACGTTGAGCTTTCGTGGATTGGACAATGCGAGTTGGTACCGGCTCGATCCGCTAGACCGCAGTCGCTACGAAAACTTCTCCGCTTGTGGCAACACGCTGAACGTGGCGCATCCCAAGGTCAGCCAATTTGTGCTGGACTCGCTGCGCTATTGGGTGCAGCAGATGGGCGTCGACGGTTTTCGCTTTGATCTGGCGACGGTGCTGGGTCGTACCGAGCGCGGTTTTGACCCCTGCGCTCCCTTTTTCGCAGCGCTACAGCAAGACCCGGTGCTGGCACGGGTTCACCTGATCGCAGAGCCCTGGGACAGCGGCCCGCATGGCTACCAGGCCGGGCGCTTTCCAGGAAGATTTCTGGACTGGAACGACAAGTTTCGCGACGCAGTACGCAGTTATTGGTTGCAGCGCGGTGTCGATCGCGCCGAGTTCGCCCGACGCATGACAGCGTCGAGCGACCTGTTTCATCACGGGCAGCGCCGACCCAGTGCCAGTGTCAATTTTCTGGCAGTGCATGACGGCTTCACGCTGCGCGATGTTGTGAGTTACAGCCACAAACACAATCAGGCCAACGGCGAAGACAACCGCGATGGCCGCGACGGCGAACTGTGCGCCAACTTTGGTGTCGAAGGTGAGACCGGGGATGCCAGTATCAACTTGCAGCGACGGCGCGTGCAGCGGGCCCTGCTGGCTTCGCTGCTCTTGGCGCAAGGCACGCCGATGCTGTGTGCCGGCGATGAAATCGGCAAGACCCAACAAGGCAACAACAACGCTTATTGCCAGGACAATGCGCTGGGCTGGCTCGATTGGTCGCAAGCTGACGACGGTCTGCGTAATTTTGTCTCTGAGTTGCTGGCACTGCGCCGTGTCGAGCCGGCATTGCGAAGCAACCACTGGTCGGTGGAAGCGGCAGGCCGGCCCGGCGCAGCGCAGCGCATCTGGCGCACACCGGCGGGACAGGAAATGCAGGTCCAGGACTGGCACGACACGACCAATCTGGCCTTTTCCTGTGAGAGTTTCTGCCCTGACGAGGCACAACAGGGCGCTTTGCCGCACGGAGTCCTGCTGGTGTTCAATCCGCAGTCGGGCCCGACGGCCTTCAGTTTCATTGGTCTTTGGCAGCTGGTGCTCGATAGCAGCGGGGAATTGTCGCCAGGTTCGTCAGGTCAAAGCTGTCTGCAGGTGCCAGCGCGCGCGCTGCTGGTGCTGCGCCGCAGTGCCAATTGATTTCATTTTCTCAAGCCAGCCATGATTGATCTTCAACAGCGCCGCGCCGGAGTATTGCTGCACATTACTTCCTTGCCGGGGCCGCACGGCATCGGCGACTTCGGGCCCGATGCCTTCCGGTTTGTTGACTGGCTGGCGTCGGCCGGTCAAAGCATCTGGCAGCTGTTGCCCACGACACCGATAGGCCCGGGCGACTCGCCCTATCAAAGTGTCTCGGCATTTGCTGGCAGTCCCTTGATGGTGGCGCTGGAGCCAATGGTAGCGGCCGGCTGGCTGGCGCTACCGGAGCTGCCACACAAGGGCTTTGACAGCAATAGGGTTGACTTTGCCCGCGTGGTTCCCTGGCGTATGGCACAGCTACGTCTGGCGGAGGCCGGCTTTGCACGCAAGGCGGATCCGGCGGAGCACGCTGACCTGGCCGCGTGGTGCGCCGAGCAGGCCTACTGGCTGGATGATTACGCTCTCTTCATGGCGCTCGAGGCGGCGCACGCAGGCCGACCCTGGTGGCAGTGGGAGGCAGACTTGCGCCAGCGCAAGGACGCTGCCCTACGCAAGGCGCGTCTACAGGAGGCCGCCGAGATTGCTTTCTGGAAGTTTGTGCAATGGTGTTTTGACTGTCAGCTCAAGGCGCTCAAGGCCTATGCGAATGCGCGCCATGTCGCCATCATGGGCGACCTGCCGATTTTCATCGCCCACCACAGCGCCGATTGCTGGGCGCGGCCCGAGCTTTACTTGCTTGACGCGGGCTACCAACCTACCGTGGTGGCCGGTGTGCCGCCGGATGATCTGGGTCCGCTCGGTCAACGTTGGGGTAATCCTTTGTACGATTGGCAGCGCATGGCCGGTGAGGACTTTGCCTGGTGGACGGCGCGCGTGCGCCGCGCCTTGCAGCAGGCCGATGTATTTCGCATCGATCATTTCCGCGGTTTTGCCGGCTACTGGGAAATCCCGGCGAGCTGCCCCACCGCACTTGAAGGGCGCTGGGTGCCAGCTCCCGGCAAGGCGCTGTTTGAAGCGATCGAACGTTCGCTGGGAAAGGTTCCCATCATTGCCGAAGACCTGGGACTGATCACGCCAGACGTGATCGAGTTGCGCGACCACTTTGGCTTTCCCGGCATGAAGATTCTGCAGTTCGCCTTTGGGGCTGATGCGACGCATGTGTTTTTGCCGCACAACTACGGTACTGCCTGTGTCGTCTATCCCGGCACCCATGACAACGACACGGCGCGTGGCTGGTGGGACCATGCGCCGCACAAGGAGCGTCAGTTTGCTGGTGCTTACCTGGTTGCAGCTGCGCATGACATCCATTGGGGCATGATCCGGGCCGCCTGCAACTCCGTTGCCGCCATGGCGATTTTCCCCTTGCAGGACGTGCTTGGGCTGGGCAGTGAGCACCGCATGAATCTGCCGGGCACGTTGGGCGGCAGCAACTGGGTCTGGCGCTTTGACTGGAGCATGGTCGGCAGCGAACCGGGTCGTGTGCTGGGACTGATCAGCGCGGCCAGCGGTCGCGCTCCGTTTGCGCTATTGGGCTTGTCCAGCAGCCCATGAATTCACTCCAGCCTCGACCACGCTTGCTGGCGCTGGCCTGCTTGGCGTCGCCTGACGCTCAGGGATTTTCGCCAGCCGCCAAACGCTGATTGATGTCGGCAATGACGGCAGGCAGATCGCGCAGGTCGTCGATCACATAGTGGGCGCCGCTCTCGCGCACCAGTTTCTCTTTGGATGCCTGCTCCTTCACGGCAAGTTCGGCCGGGCTCATCTTCTTCACGGCATCCCAGCTGTCGGCGACATAGTTGCTCCACTTGGAGACGCCGACCCGCCAGCATAGCGGTGCGCCTTCGCCGGCGCCAGAGACGGTATCGTCCACCTTCACCGTGCGACGCATGGCGTTTTCCAGGTTGTAGACACCCATGCGTTCCAGGTTCTTGATCACCATGTAGGGCGTCGGCCGTGGCATTTCCACCTCGTCGCCGGCGCAGGCAGTATCGGGCACAAAGCCCTGACCAGCGGCACCTGCCAGCAGCAGGTCCAGCATGTCGCGCGTGAAGCCGGTGGTGACGCCCAGCTTGATGCCTTGCGCTTGCATGCCCTTGACGACTTCGGCCACACCGGGCAGCAGGTCGTGGTAGCTGCCGGCGCGCAGCAGTGCCAGCTGGGTTGGCACAAAGTCCGCGAACATGGCGTCCACGTCCGACTGGTTCGGCGCACGACCGAACCTGGCGGTGAAGCGCTCGCGCACGGACTTGATTTCGGTGATCGCCTTGATGTGCAGGTCCTTGCGCAGACCCATGGGTTCGCGCGCTTCGGGCATCGTGATCTCGATGCCGTACTTCTTGAACACTTCAACAAAGACGATGGCAGGCGCATCGACATAGCGGTCCATCGTGGTGCCGGAACAGTCCAGCATGACGTAGCCGACGCTGCGCTCGGTGTTCTCGTTGTCAAATTTCTTTTGCTGTGCCGCCGCGTGGCGGATGTCTTCGGGTACTCGGCCGACTGATGAAAGTCTGGAAACTACGGATTCGGTCATTTTCTTTCTCCTGGAATAAGCGGGGCTCGACGTCAAAGCAGCTAGAATTGTCAATGATAGTTTGTACATTGTCAACAATCAGCAAAAAGTCGATGCGCGGATAATCCAGCGTTCAGAAAGGTGATTCATCGATGACTCTCAGCTGGCCAGTCATTGCAGCGGTGCTGTTCGGCGCGCTGCTGCATGCGAGCTGGAACGCGCTCGTCAAGTCCAGCAGCGACAAGGATCTGGACATGGCGGTCATCCACCTGATCGGCTCCTTTCTCGGCATTCCACTGGTGGCACTGGCGGGCTGGCCTGTGGCGGCGGCCTGGCCTTACATTGCGACCTCGGTGGTGGTTCACATCGGGTATTACCTCGCCTTGACGGGTGCCTACCGTCATGGTGAGCTTGGGCTCACTTATCCATTGATGCGCGGCGTGGCGCCACTGCTGGTGGCGCTCTCGGCCACTTTCACACTAGGGGAAACGCTATCGCCGCTGGCCTGGGCCGGCGTGCTGGGTATCAGTTGTGGCGTGCTCGTACTCGGCCTCAACGCCCACGCGCTTACGGTTCCCAAGGCGGTCGGCTTTGCGCTGACCAACGCCGTCATCATTGCCATCTACACCGTGATCGATGG
>CAIYGK010000699.1 GCA_903925725.1 uncultured beta proteobacterium
AGCACGCATGGCTAAGCCCATCTGGTTGTATACCTTGCGGGCGTCGAGCCGCATCAAAGATCGCTTCTGAACAATCGTGGTGTCGTCGTCGCCATCGTTGATTTCCCAGTGCTTGAATATCGGTGGGGCGTTCTTTTTCTTAATGCCGACAGGTTTGACAACTTTGCCAACTATTTCTTCTTTCTCACGTTCAAGAGCCGACTCACGTTCGCCGACGAGGACAGGTTCGGGGTCTTCGGATTCACCGCGAGCCGCTTCTTCTATCTCAGCCTTGGTAAGCGTAGGCGTCCACGGGCGTCCGCATTGGCGGCAGGTGTTGAAGTAGTCAATCGGCCCGAAACACTTAGGACACGAGTGGAACTTGTCTTCCTTTGTGAGTGCCACTTTTTTCTTAGCCATTAGTCGTTGAATTCCTTAATCAACCCGCCATCAGAGTCGTAGTATTTGATACGCCAGTTGGGGTGACAATTGAGGATTAGACCTTTGTGAGGGCCTTCGAGAAAGAGGGAGCAGCGCGATGGGGCGTTCGCTCGGCAGATCGGCTGTGCTTCTCGCCCGACGCCACAGTGGTCCAGGCGCCGCCGTTTGAGTTCTTCCGTTGGACAGGGGCCGGAGCTGCGGAATGACGCTTAACCCCTCGCTCAGGCGGAGCGCCAACGTTAAGACTGCTATGGAGCGCGACGTATGTCGGGTTTCAGCCCATGGCGTGTGCGGCGGTGATGCAGGCGGGCCGCCGAGAGCGAATCAGGCCGCTTCCCGGTAGAACAAAGAGCCCTGCAAGCTGCGTGTAGTCACGCCCCGCACGCTCGCGCCGATGGCCGCTATGTGCTCGGGCGTGGTGCCGCAGCAGCCGCCCACGATGTTGACCAGGCCCTCCAGCGCAAACTCGTGCAGCAGTCGGCTGGTATCGGCCGGTGTTTCGTCAAAGCCGGTCTCACTCATCGGATTGGGCAGGCCGGCGTTCGGGTAGCAACTGATGAAGGTGTCCGGTGCGGCACGATGGAGTTCCTGAATGTAGGGACGCATCAATGCGGCGCCGAGTGCGCAGTTCAGGCCAATGGCCAGCGGCTGCGCGTGGCGTACGCTGTACCAGAAGGCGGTGACGGTCTGGCCCGACAGAATGCGCCCGGAAGCATCGGTCACCGTGCCGCTGATGATCAGTGGCAGGCGCTCGCCCGAAGCTTCAAAATACTCATCGATCGCAAACAGTGCCGCCTTGGCGTTGAGCGTATCGAAAATGGTTTCCACCAGCAGCGCGTCGGCACCGCCCTGCACCAGGGCCTGCACCTGCTCGTAATAGGCAGCGCGCAGTTGCTCAAAGTTCACGTTGCGCTTACCGGCGTCGTTCACGTCAGGGCTGATGCTGGCCGTTTTCGGTGTTGGCCCAAGAGCGCCCAGAACAAAACGGGGTTTGTCTGGAGTCGAAAACTTGTCGCAGGCAGCGCGCGCCAGCCGGGCTGAAGCCAGATTCATCTCATAGGCCAGATGGGCCATGTCGTAGTCAGCCTGCGCGATGCTGGTGGCGCCAAAGGTGTTGGTCTCGATCAGGTCGGCGCCAGCGGTCAGATAGCTTTCATGAATACTGCTGATGACGTCCGGGCGCGTCAGCGACAGCAACTCGTTATTGCCCTTGACGTCCTTGTGCTGTCCTGGGGTTTTGCCAAAGTCCTTGAAGCGCTCGCCCCGGTATTGGGCTTCCGTGAGTTTGAAGCGCTGGATCATCGTGCCCATCGCGCCATCGAGCACGACGATGCGTTTCTGCAGAATCCCGGGCAGGGCTTGGGCGCGCGTGTAGGCAGGAGCTTTCATGGGGGCTATTGTAGAAAGCTGGCACTCAGGGCGCTGCTGGATGGGACAATGCCTGCACTTTGTCCATCCAGTCCATTCTCCAGGAAGTCTTTGGTTACCGTGAGTTTCGTGGGCCGCAGCAAGCCATCATCGAGCACGTGGTGGCTGGTGGCGACGCGCTGGTCCTGATGCCCACGGGCGGCGGCAAATCCCTGTGTTACCAGATCCCGGCCATTGCACGCCAGCGCTCCGGCCTTGGTATCACGCTGGTCATCTCACCGCTGATCGCCCTCATGCACGACCAGGTTGGAGCATTGCATGAGGCTGGCGTCGAGGCGGCCTTCCTGAATTCCACTCTCTCGGGCGAAGAGGCATCGCAGGTCGAGCGCCGCCTGCTGCGCGCTGATATGACGCTGCTCTACGCGGCGCCGGAGCGGGTCACGACCACGCGCTTTCTGGCGCAGCTTGATTCCCTGTACGAGCGCGGCCTCCTGAGCCTGTTTGCGATTGACGAGGCGCACTGTGTGAGCCAGTGGGGCCACGACTTCCGGCCCGAATACCGCGCACTGACGGTCCTGCACGAGCGTTACCCTACGGTCCCGCGCATGGCGCTGACGGCGACCGCCGACACGCTGACCCGCGCCGACATTCTGGAGCGACTGCAACTGCAGCAGGCGCGCCAGTTCGTCAGCAGCTTTGACCGACCCAACATCAGCTACACGATTGTCGAAAAGCGCGAGGCCACGCAGCAACTGCTGCGCTTTATCTCGCGCGAGCATCTGGGCGAGGCCGGCATCGTTTACTGCCAGTCGCGCAAGCGGGTGGAAGAGGTGGCTAATCTGTTGTGCGACGAAGGCATCGCTGCCTTGCCTTACCACGCCGGCTTGGACAACAAGGTGCGCCAGGCCAATCAGGACCAGTTCCTGCGCGACGAAGGCATTGTGATGGTGGCTACGATCGCCTTTGGCATGGGCATAGACAAGCCCGATGTGCGCTTTGTGGCGCATCTGGACATGCCAAAGAACATCGAAGGCTATTACCAGGAAACGGGTCGCGCCGGGCGCGATGGTGAGCCGGCTGATGCCTGGATGTGCTACGGCCTGCAGGACGTGGTGAACCAGCGCCGCATGATTGATGAAAGCCCGGCTGAAGAAGAATTCAAGCAGGGCCTGCGCGGCAAGCTCGACGCCCTG
>CAIYGK010000700.1 GCA_903925725.1 uncultured beta proteobacterium
ACAGAGGAACTTTCTTCAGCATTTCCAGCCCGATCTTGCCGGCAGCGATTTCGCGCAGGGCCGTGACGCCCGGTTTGTTCTTGCTGGTCACCTTGGGCGCGTGGCCCTGACTAAGCATGCGCGCCCGGTAGGTTGCGGCCAGCACCAGCTGGAAGCGGTTAGGTATCTGCAGCAGGCAGTCTTCAACAGTAATACGGGCCATGAAATTCTCCGAGAGATCAGTGAGAGCACTACAGGATGTGCAGGGCTTTGAAAGTTTCAGCCCTGGCGCGACGCTGCGCCGAGAACTTGAGTCGCTGGGAGTGAACGATCGCCTTCAGATCAAAAAGCGCCCGATCAAACAACTCGTTGATTATAACGAAGTCGAACTGATGCACCTGCGCGACTTCGATGGCAGCATTCTTGAGTCGCAGGTCGATCACCCCGGGCGTATCCTCTCCGCGGCGTTCCAGACGGGAGCGCAATTCCTCCCAGCTTGGCGGCAGGATAAAAATGCTGATCGCATTGCTGAACAGCTTCTTGATCTGCAAGGCACCCTGGTAGTCGATTTCAAGAATGACATCGGCGCCCTGACTCATGCGCTCTTCAATCGCCTTTTTTGAGGTGCCATAGCGGTGCTGGTGAACATGCGCCCATTCAACGAAGGCGTCGGCCTGCACCATGGCGTCAAACTCCGGCTTGGAGACAAAAAAGTATTCGCGCCCATGTTTTTCCTGGCCCCGTGGCGCACGCGTTGTGTGAGACACCGAAGGCTGCACGTGCGAGTCAAGCTCCAGCAAGGCTTTGACCAGGCTTGATTTCCCAGCTCCACTGGGAGCGGCAACGACGAATAAATTTCCAGGATAGTCCATTCGAGGCGTCATTCTATGTTCTGCACCTGTTCGCGCAGTTGCTCGATCAATACTTTCATGTCAACCGAAATATGCGTCAGTTCCAGTGCTGCTGATTTGGATCCCATGGTATTGGCTTCACGGTGCAATTCCTGAATCAGGAAATCCAGGCGCTTGCCTATTTCTCCGCCCTTCTTGATCAGGCGCTCGATTTCGTCCAGGTGCGATAGAAGACGTGTTATTTCTTCGGCCACATCAATCCGGATGGCGAACGCCGTGGCTTCTGCCAGGGCGCGGTCCTGCGCCATCTCCGGCAGCGTGGCACCGTCCGTCAATGCCATCGCCTCCTTCCAGCGGTCCATGAAGCGCTGGCGCTGTTGTGCCACCAGTTGCGGCACCAGCGGTTTGGCTTGAGCAGCCAGCGCGCGCAACTGCGTGATCTGATCGAGCATGGCGCTGGCCAGGCGCTCGCCTTCGCGCCCACGTGAGAGCAGCAGCTGATTCAGGGTCTGCTCGGCCAATGGCAATATTTCCTTGCTCCAGTCCCGACCCGAGGTCTGTTCACTGACGCCAAGGCGTATCACATCCGCCACACTTAACGGCCGGGCATCAGGCAACCAGGCCCTGACGCTGTCCTGCACGGAACCCAGGCGCTGCAAGAGTTGCGGATGCGGAACCGGAACCGCTGTGCTGCTGCCACTCTCGATCAGGCAGCGCAGCTCAATCTTGCCGCGTTTGACGCGAGCGGCAATGATTTCACGCAGCGCCGGTTCATACGGACGCAATTCCTCCGGCAGACGGAACGACAGGTCCAGAAAGCGGCTGTTGACCGACCTTATTTCAAGGCCGAGGTGACTTGAAGCTGCTGCCCTGGATTCTGCTTCGTTGCTGGCGTGGCCCGCATGGTGCTGGGCACTGGCGTAACCGGTCATGCTGTAAACTGGCATCTTGACTTTCTGCTCTATGGGATGGACTTGAGAATAACCCGATTCAAGTAGGACCAGAACTTGTTCGCTTAAAAATTATGGCCAAGGTCAAACCGGCACCCTTACCCCCCGACACGATGATTGGCGGCTACCGCGTCCTGCGCAAAGTTGCCGCTGGTGGTTTTGGCGTGGTCTATCTGGCGGTCGATTCGGCAGGTCAGCAAGTTGCCATCAAGGAATACCTGCCGGCTTCCTTGACGACACGGGTGCCGGGCGCTTTGGCGCCCGAAGTGCCACCCGAAAAATTGTCCTTGTACCGGCTTGGTCTGAAGAGCTTTTTTGAAGAAGGCCGCTCACTGGCGCAGATTTCACACCCCTCCGTCGTCAGCGTGATGAACTTTTTTCGGGAAAACGAAACCGTTTACATGGTAATGAATTACCTGGAGGGATCTTCCCTGCAGGATTTCATCATCACGGCGCGCGATCTCAAGCAGGCCAAGGTTTTTCGTGAATCGACCATCAGGTCCCTGTTTGACGAAATTCTGCGTGGTTTGAGGATTGTTCACCAGCACAAGATGCTGCACCTGGACATCAAGCCAGCCAATATCTTCATTACCGATGACAACAAGTCCGTACTGATCGACTTTGGTGCTGCGCGAGAGGTACTGAGTAAAGAGGGCAATTTCATACGCCCGATGTACACGCCCGGATTTGCCGCGCCCGAGATGTACCGGCGCGACGCGGCCATGGGGCCGTGGACCGATATTTATGCCATAGGAGCCTGCATCTACGCCTGCATGCAGGGGTACCCGCCCAACGAGGCACCGCAGCGGCTCGAAAAGGATCGTATTGCCATCGCCCTGAAGCGCTTGAAGGGGGTCTATTCAGACAACCTGATAGAGGTGGTGGAATGGTGCATGTCGCTCGATCCGCTGTCCAGACCGCAATCCGTGTTTGCGCTGCAGAAGGAACTCACCCGCGAAGGCGAGCGTCGCTACACCAAGCTCACGGCAGTTGAAAAGGTCCGTCTGCAGCTTGACACCATGGTGACCGACAACAAGAAGGCGGGTCAGAAGGTGACTGCACCGAGCGGAAAAAGCAGATGAAATTTTCCGTCTTTCAGGTCAGCCGCAAGGGTGGCCGGGAAAAAAACGAAGATCGAATGGGTTATTGCTACACCCGTGCAGCAGGGATTTTTCTTCTGACCGATGGTATGGGTGGGCATCCGCAGGGCGAAGTGGCTGCGCAAATGGCCTTGCAGGTGATGGCCGCGATGTTTCAAAAAGAGGCAAAGCCGGCACTGCCGGATGTGGCCCTGTTTCTGACGACGGCAGTGACCGCCGCGCACCGCCAGATTGTGCGTTACGCGATTGAGAGAAACATGCTCGACGCACCCCGAACGACGGTGGTTGCGGCGGTAGTGCAGGACGGTCTGGTGAACTGGATTCATTGCGGCGACTCCAGACTCTATCTGGTGCGACGTGGTGAACTGCTGGCGCGCACGCGGGATCATTCCTTTCTTGAACAACGTCAGCTCGGTGTCGGTAAACTGAGCTTGCCTGAACAGAACAATCGCAATATTTTGTTTACCTGTCTTGGATCTCCCTCGCGACCCATGTTCGAAGTCAGTGGCCCGGTAGCGCTGCAGCAAGGCGACAGGTTGATGCTGTGCTCGGACGGACTTTGGTCCGGATTGAGCGATGTGGACATTGCTTACCATTTGAGCAACAAGCCAGTCAGTCAGGCGGTGCCGGACCTGATTGAGAGTGCGCTGTGCAGGGCCGGGGAAAGCAGTGACAACGTGACTGCCCTGGCGCTGGAATGGGAAACGCCTGACGGTTTCCTCCCGACCCGGGCCAGCATCTCAACCGACACCATGAGTGATGCCATCTTTGCCTCGACCGTGCAGGGTGGGTGGAACAATCCGGCGCACGACGACCTGGACGATGCTGCGATCGAGCGCTCCATCGCGGAAATCAACGAAGTCATCCGGCGTTCTGCTGCCCGGAAGGCTTGAGAATGCTTGCACCATGAATGAATTTGCCAGAAGTCTTGGTCGTGGCGCTGATCAGTTGCGTCCGGTGCGCATCACACGTGGCTACACCATCCATGCGGAGGGGTCGGTACTGATCGAGTTTGGTGCCACCAAAGTCTTGTGCACTGCGTCTGTGGAGGAGAAAGTGCCGGGTCACAAAAAGGGTAGCGGCGAGGGCTGGGTCACAGCCGAATACGGCATGCTGCCGCGTGCCACGCATACGCGAGGCGAGCGCGAGGCCGCGCGCGGCAAGCAGAGCGGTCGCACCCAGGAAATCCAGCGGCTGATTGGTCGCTCCATGCGCTGCGTATTTGACCTTCGCCTGTTGGGTGAACGCACGATTCATCTGGACTGCGATGTGCTGCAGGCCGATGGCGGTACCCGCACTGCGGCCATCACCGGCGCATTTGTTGCTGCGCAGGACGCGGTGAGCAAGCTCATGGCGCAGGGAAAACTCAGTGTCTCTCCGATCCGCGACCATGTGGCGGCGATTTCGGTCGGCATCGTGCAGGGTACAGCTTTGCTGGACCTGGAGTACACGGAAGATTCGGCTTGCGACACAGACATGAATGTCGTCATGACGGGCTCCGGTCATTTTGTCGAAGTGCAGGGCACTGCCGAGGGCGCAGCGTTCTCGCGCCAGCAGATGGACACCTTGCTGGGGTTGGCTGAAAAAGGCATTGGCGAACTGATTGCGATGCAGCAGCAGTCCATGCTTGCATGAAGGTTGTTCTGGCGTCCAACAACCAGGGCAAGCTGCTTGAGTTGCGCGCCATGCTGGCGCCGCTCGGGCTGGAACTGATTGCGCAGGGCGAACTCGGTATCGGCGAAGCGGACGAGCCATTCCACACCTTCGTTGAAAACGCTCTGGCCAAGGCGCGCCACGCGGCTAGCCTGAGTGGCCTGCCGGCACTGGCGGACGACGCCGGCTTGTGTGTCGATGCCTTTGGTGGTCTGCCCGGAGTGGACACGGCTTACTACGCCACTCAGTTTGGCTACGAAAAGGGTGATGGCAATAACGTGCGTGCTCTGCTCGAGCAGATGAAGGATCTGGGCAATCGCCGCGCTGCGCTGGTCAGCACCCTGGTGGCAGTGCGTTCGGCGAAAGACCCGGAACCGCTGATTGCCGTGGGCCGGGTCAGCGGCGAGATCAGCCGGGAGCCGGTCGGCAACAACGGTTTTGGGTTTGATCCGGTAATGTACATCCCGCAGTTTGGCCAGACCTTTGCCCAGTTGCCGGTGGAAGTGAAGAACGCGACCAGTCATCGCGGACGGGCCGCGCGTGCCATGGTGGAGCTGATGCGCGAGCGCTGGTTGAACGAAGTTGGAGTCTGACCCCCACTTGCTGCATTACCTGCGGCCCGGTACATTGCAGCTGACAGCGTTGCCACCGCTGGCGTTGTACATCCATTTACCCTGGTGCCTGAAGAAGTGCCCCTATTGCGATTTCAATTCGCATGCCGTGCTCGCCTCAGAGCTTCCTGAGCAGGCCTACATCAGTGCCTTGTTGTCCGATCTGGAGGCGGCGTTGCCCCTCGTGTGGGGGCGAACCGTGCACAGCATCTTTCTGGGTGGTGGCACGCCGAGCCTGTTTTCCCCAGCCGCCATCGATCAGTTGCTGGGGGCCGTCAGGGCGCGGGTGCGGCTGGAGAGCGGCTGTGAAATCACGCTTGAAGCCAATCCAGGGACGTTTGAGAAGGACAGGTTCAGGGCATTCCGCTCGGCCGGCGTGACCCGTCTGTCGGTGGGCGTGCAGAGTTTTGACGACGACTTTCTGAAAGTGCTGGGCCGCGTGCATGATCGCGCACAGGCTATCGCCGCCGTTGAGGAAGCAGCGCAAGCCTTCGATACTTTCAATCTGGACATCATGTACGCGCTTCCCGGGCAGGATCTGGCTGCGCTGAGGAAGGACATGGAACTGGCGTTGACACTGGCGCCGCCGCATATTTCGGTCTACCACCTGAGCATCGAGCCCAACACCTACTTTGCGAAATTTCCGCCTCAGCTGCCGGAGGAAGATGCGGCCTATGAGATGCTGGACCTGATCACCGGGATGACAGCCGAAGCCGGTTTGCAACGCTATGAAGTGTCAGCCTACGCCAGGCCGGGACACGCTTGCCGCCACAACCTCAATTACTGGAAATATGGGGATTACCTCGGTCTCGGGGCGGGTGCGCACAGCAAACTCAGTTTTGCGCATCGCGTTGTACGACAGGTACGATTTCGGGAGCCCGCGCTCTATCTGGAAAAAGCCCGGGTTGGTGAATTTGTGGCACAGGAGACTGTGGTCAGCCGATTGGATTTGCCGTTTGAGTTCATGCTCAATGCGCTGCGGTTGAAGGATGGTTTTGCCTTGCGGCTTTTCTCGGAACGTACCGGCCTTGCCATGACGGCCATTGAAAAGGAGTTGCAGTTGGCGCAAGCCAAAGGCTGGCTCGAGAGGGACCTGACAACTGTCAAGCCCAGTGCGCGAGGGTATGATTTTTTGAACGACCTGCAGTCCCTGTTCCTGCCGGTGCAGGCTTGAAAAAACTCAGTCGCGTGGCTTTGGTCGCAACGGGGCGGGCTGGGTGGGTAACTCGTCAGGCACCGTGTTCGCAAAGGCCGGCATCACGTCGCGGTCCTTTTCCTTTGGCGCCGTCAAGTCCTGCCAGAGTGCCCACGCGGAGTCGGAGTCAGACTCGCGTGCCTCGGGTACCGGGATCGGATCGGTCGCCGCGTAGGGGTGAACTTCGGGCGGCTCCGGCACGGCATTGACCTTTTCGGGAACGTCTTCCAAAATTTTCTTCATGACGAAATAATTGTAAGGGGCAAAGCCATTGTTTGCATTGGCCCGGGGCATTCTGGCTGAACTGCCTATTTGTCGCTGCGGCGGCGTGTTGCCAGATGGCGACGACAACTGGCGTTGATGACGCGCAATTCAGCCAATGTGGCATCAATCTGGGTGCGCTTTTGCTCAAGTTCTTCAATGGCGGTGTCGGTACGGGTGATCACGTAGCGCAACTGTTCGGCGCGGCCTTCGCCATGATCACCATACAGGTCAAGGTAGCGCTTGATTTCAGACAGCGGTGACCCAATGTCCTTGGCTCGAAGAATCAGCGCCAGTCGAGCCCGGTCCCGGCGCGTGTAGACGCGCGCGCCGTTGACCCGTCGGGGCGCCACCAGACCCTTGTCTTCATAAAACCGCAAGGCGCGCAGGGAAATGCCAAACTCCTTGCAAAGTTCGGTTATGCCAAACAGCTCCGAGACGCCTTCGTCGCGGTGCGCGTCCACCACTGCCTGAGCTTCACTGGTGCCAGAAGTGGCGCTCACCGCGACCCGCTTGGACGCCGAAGGTGCAGAGGCCACGCGCTGGATCTCCGGATTGAAAATCAGACCACGCGCTGCAGGCGCATCGCGACACTCATGTCACCCGTGACCTTGAGTTTGCCCATCATGAAGCCGGTCGCGGGCTCCAGGTCACCCTTTAGCATGGCGTTGAGGTTCTCCAGCGTGATACCGACCGTGCAGTCCGCCTCAGCCGTGCTGTTGCTGACCGTGTTCGGCGTGGATTTTCCGTCGATGTAGATGGCGCCATCGGCGCCGCAGTCAAATTTGAGCGTCGCGGCAAGGCCGCTGTCGGCACCGACCTTGGTGCGGATGGCTTCGGTGCAGGCTTGGATGTCCATGATTGTTCCTGATTAAGAGTGGATGTCTGAAAGGCAAGTGCAAGTGCTTGACTGCGCTGGATGCTAGCAGGCTTGCTTGCCGCAAAGTATAGGGGAAATACCTATACGAAATGAAGTTGACGTTAACGTAAGCATAATGTCTAATGCGGTGCAACCAAGGGGGTTCCCATCCATGCCAGTCCTGCGTTCCAAGATCAATGTCAAGTCTGATGCGTTTGGCCTGAACGCACGGCGCATGCACGAATTGCTCGCCGAGGTTCAGCGACTTGAGCAAATGGTGATTGCCGAGTCTGACTCAAAGCGGGCGAAGTTTGAAGCGCGTGGACAACTGCTCCCGCGTGAACGCGTGGCACGTTTGCTTGACCGCGGGTCGCCCTTTCTGGAACTCAGCCGGCTCGCCGGACTCAACATGCACGACGATGATGGCAAGAAGTCGGTGCTTGGCGGCGGCTCCATTGTCGGCATTGGCGTGGTGGCCGGAAAGCGTTGCCTGATTTCTGCCAGTGACAGCGCTGTCAAGGGCGGTACGGTGGCGCCGATGGGCTTGCGCAAAGCCCTGCGCGCCCAGGAGATTGCACAGGAGAACAAGCTGCCAGTGATTTACCTGGTGGAGAGCGGCGGCGCCAATCTGATGTACCAGAGCGAGATCTTTGTCGAAGGCGGCCGCAGCTTCGCCAATCAGGCGCGCATGTCTGCCGCCGGTGTGCCGCAGATTGCGGTGGTGCATGGTTCATCGACCGCCGGTGGAGCCTATCTGCCGGGTCTGTCCGACTACGTGATTCTGGTGCGGGGTCGATCCAATATTTTTCTGGCCGGGCCACCGCTGGTCAAGGCAGCCATCGGTGAGGACTGCACCGAGGACGAAATTGGCGGCGCCGAGACCCATGCGCGGGTCACGGGACTGGGCGAGTATCTTTGCGAGGACGATGCGCATGCCATCGGCATGGCACGCGAGGTGCTCGACAAGCTGAAGTGGGATCAACTGCAGGCAGCGCCGAAATTTGCCGACCCCCTGTTCGACGAGCAGGAGTTGATGGGACTGGTGCCGGCCGACGAGCGCGAACCCTACGACGTGCGTGAGGTCATTGCCCGTCTCGTGGACGGTTCCGATTTTCTGGAATTCAAGGCCGAGTACGCGAGCGACATGATGTGCGGTCACGCTCGGCTGCAGGGGCATCTGGTCGGCATTCTGGGCAATAACGGACCGATTCAGCCCAACGGATCGACCAAGGCGGGGCAGTTCATCCAACTGTGTGACCAGAGCGGCACGCCATTGATCTTCCTGCAGAACACCACTGGCTACATGGTGGGTTCGGTGGCCGAGCGCAGTGGCGCCATCAAGCACGGCTCCAAGATGATTCAGGCGGTGGCCAATGCGCGTGTGCCGAAGTTCACGGTGGTGCTGGGCGGCTCGTTCGGCGCCGGCAACTATGGCATGTGTGGCCGCGGCTTTGATCCGCGTTTCATTTTTTCCTGGCCGACGGCCCGCACGGCGGTGATGGGTGGCACCCAGGCGGCCAAGGTGATGGACATCATCAACCGAGCCAAGATCGAACGCACCGGCATGGCTGCCAACGAGGAAGCGCTCAAGGCCATGTCGGATGGCTTGCGTCTGCGTCTGGACAAGGAGTCGGCCGCCCTTTTTGGCACGGCACGCTTGTGGGACGACGGCATCATCGACCCGCGCGATACACGCCGCCTGCTGGGCATGTGTCTGGCCATGGCCGAGGAAGCGCAGAGCCGCCAGTTGCACGGCAACACCTTTGGTGTGGCACGGATGTAGAAAGAATTCCAATGAAAGGTTGTTATGAAATTCACCCCTGAACACGAACAGATTGCCGACACCGTTCGCAAGTTTGTTGCCAAAGAGATCAATCCTCATATTGCCGAGTGGGAAGCTGCAGGGCAATTCCCGGCCCATGAGGTGTTCAAGAAGATGGGCGACCTGGGGCTGTTGGGCATCAAGTACCCGGTGGAGTACGGCGGCATGGGGCTGGACTTCAGTTACTCCATGGTCGCCGCGGAGGCGCTGGGTGAATGCAACGCTGGTGGCGTGCCCATGGCCATCGGCGTGCAGACTGACATGTGCACACCGGCATTGGCACGCTTCGGCTCGGACCAACTGCGCGAGGAGTTCCTGGCACCCAGCATCGCCGGTGACATGGTGGGCTGCATTGGCGTCAGTGAAGTGGGCGGCGGCTCGGACGTGGCGGCGCTCAAGACGACGGCGCGCAAGGACGGCGACGACTACATCATCAACGGCTCCAAGATGTGGATCACCAACGGCATGCAGGCCGACTGGTGCTGTCTGCTGGCTAATACTTCGGAAGGCCCGGTGCACAAGAACAAGTCGCTGATCATGGTGCGCATGGACAGCCCGGGTGTGACGCGCCAGAAGATCGAGAAAATCGGCATGCACTCTTCGGATACCGCACAACTTTTTTTTGACAACGTACGCGTGCCCCGGCGCAACCTGATCGGACAGGAGGGCATGGGCTTCATGTTCCAGATGCTGCAGTTCCAGGAGGAGCGGCTTTATGGTGCGGCCGGTTCCTTGCGCTCGCTGGACCGGTTGATCGACCAGACTATTGACTACACGCGCCAGCGTCGTACTTTCGGCCGGCCGATTCTGGACAATCAGGTCGTGCATTTCCGCCTCGCTGAATTGCGCACGGAGGTTGAGGCATTGCGGGCCCTGACCTACCGCGCGGTGGAGTCCTACATTTCGGGCAAGGACGTCACCAAGCTGGCCTCGATGGCCAAGCTCAAGGCCGGTCGTCTGAGCCGCGAAGTGGCCGACAGTTGCCTGCAGTATTGGGGTGGTATGGGCTTCACGGCCGACAACCCGATCTCCCAGGCCTACCGCGATAGCCGACTGATCTCCATCGGCGGTGGTGCCGATGAGATCATGCTGGGCATCATCTGCAAATTGGAGGGCACGCTGCCCGGCAAGGCTGCGGCATGACCCTGGCGCTGGAACGTCGCGGAGCGGTCCTGCACATCACGCTGAACCGGCCCGAACTGCGCAACGCGATGTCGCTGCGTATGGTGACCGAGTTGCGCGCTGCACTGAAGGACGCCGAAAGCGGCAGCCAGGTCCGAGCCATTGTGCTGCGTGGTGCGGGTGGGCATTTCTGCGCTGGTGCTGATTTGAAAGACATGGCTGCAGCGCGCATGGAGGCCATGCAGGGCAATCCGCAAGACGCTGCCGACGAGCCGGCGCGGGACGCCGTGGCGCAAGCCAATCTGCAGTTTGGCGAACTCTGTCTGGCCTTTGCCAGTACGCCCCTGGCACTGGTGGCCGTGCTGGAGGGCAGCGTGATGGGCGGTGGCTTCGGTTTGGCCTGTGTGGCCGACGTGGCGCTGGCCTGTGAATCCGCATTGTTTCGTCTGCCCGAGACCGGTCTGGGTATGGTGCCGGCGCAGATTGCGCCGTTTCTGGTGGAGCGGCTGGGCTATTCGCAGGCCAAGCGACTGGCGGTGACCGGCGGGCGCGTGGTGGCGTCGCAGGCGCTGGCCATCGGTCTGGTGCACGCTGTTCACACAGTCGAGCAGATCGACGCAGCACTGGACGCCGTGCTGGCCGACATTCTGGCTTGCGCGCCGGGCGCGCTGGCCGCTACCAAAGCCTTGATTTCGAAGGCGCGCCTGACGACTGCAGCTGAGCTGCTGCAGCCAGCAGCCCTGGTCTTTTCCCGCGCAGCACAGGGTGCCGAGGGCATCGAGGGGACGACGGCCTTCATTCAAAAGCGCAAACCGAACTGGGCAGTAGTGACATGACTTTTTCCAAAATACTGATTGCCAACCGGGGCGAGATCGCCTTGCGGGTGATACGCACCGCGCGCAAGCTGGGTTATCGCACAGTGGCCGTTTTCAGCGACGCCGATCGCGCGGCAGCGCATGCGCGCCTGGCCGACGAGGCCGTGCACATTGGCGGCTCGGCCGCAGCCGATTCCTACCTGAATGTTGCAGTCTTGCTGAATGCAGCACGCAAGACTGGCGCCGATGCGGTACATCCGGGCTACGGCTTCCTGAGTGAGAACCCCGGCTTTGCCCAGGCCTGCCTGGACGCCGGTTTGGTCTTCATCGGCCCGCCGCCTTCAGCCATGCTGGCGATGGGAAACAAGGCGCTGGCCAAGCGACGCATGATTGCTGCCGGTGTGCCTTGCGCTCCGGGCTATCTGGGTGAGGATCAGGATGATGCGCGCTTGACGCAGGAAGCTTTGAAGCTGGGCTTTCCTTTGCTGGTGAAGGCGGTGGCAGGTGGCGGTGGGCGTGGCATGCGCCTGGTGCACAACGCAGATGAAATCGCGCAGGCGCTGCTCGGTGCCCGGCGCGAGGCGCAAAGCGCGTTTGGCGATGGCACGCTGATGCTGGAGCGCCTGATCAAAGACGGCCGCCACATCGAGATCCAGATCTTTGCAGACGATCACGGCAACGCGGTCTACCTTGGCGAGCGCGACTGCACGGCCCAGCGCAGACGGCAGAAGGTGATTGAGGAAGCACCGTCACCCGTAGTAAGTGCCGCGATGCGCGATGCCATGGGCAAGGACGCCGTCGCAGCTGCATTGGCAGTGGGATATCGTGGTGCTGGCACGGTGGAGTTCATGGTGGATGGCGGGTTGAAGCACTACTTTCTGGAAATGAACACCCGGCTGCAGGTGGAGCATCCGGTGACCGAACTGGTGACCGGTTTCGATCTGGTGGAGTGGCAATTGCTGGTTGCGGCAGGTCAGCCACTGCCGGTCGCACAAAGCGGGATCACGCTTACCGGGCACGCCATCGAGGCCCGTCTGTACGTTGAAGACCCCTATGCCGGCTTCGCACCGCAGACCGGTACCGTGCGCTGGTGGCGCCCGGAGCAGGCGCGGCTTGACGGTGCGCGCATCGATGATGGCATCGAAGAAGGCAGCGAAATCTCGCCCTTCTACGACCCGATGGTGGCCAAGGTCATCGTACATGGCCGGGACCGCGTTGACGCGATCCGGCGCTTGCGCGCTGCGCTGCGCAACACGCCTCTGCTGGGGCTGCGCAACAACGGTCGCTTCCTGGCCGAGCTGGTGAATCATCCGGCGTTTCGCGCTGCTGCGATGACCACCGCCTCGATTGATCAATGGCAGGACAGCCGCGAAGCGTTGCTGCAACGCCCAGAACCGGACGAGCAGAACTGGTGTCTTGCAGCGGCCGCATTTGCGTTGCAGAACGGCGCCAACTGGCGAGCTGACAGCGTGGCCGCTTTTGACATTCCCCTGCAATGCGACGGTGTTGCACAGACACTTCGCGTTCAGCCTGATCGACTGGGCCGCGTCAAGGTCAGCCTGGCTGGTCAGCCGCGCGAGATCAGAATCATCGACTTCACGGACGGTGCCTTGCGCTTCGAGATCGATGGCGTGACACGCCGCGCTGTCGCGGTGCTGCAGCAGAACCAGTTGCACCTGGCGCTGGATGGCAATTCGTTTGTTTTCAGTGAAATCTCGCCCTTCCCCGGCAAAGACCAGATCGTTGACGCAAGACAGGCGCGCTCGCCGGTGGCTGGCAAGGTCACGCAGATCAGGGTGGCCGTTGGTGACAAGGTAGCAGAGGCGCAGCAGTTGCTTTGCGTTGAAGCCATGAAAATGGAAATGTGGCTGACGGCACAAGTGGCGGGCAAGGTCTTGGCCGTACACGCCAACGTCGGTGACCAGGTGGAGTCCGGCGCCTTGCTGGTTGAAATCGAGCCCGAAGTAAATACGAAGGGACTTCCCACTTCCTGGTAACGGCATCAAGTGCCAAGATTGGTTTGTGTGAGAGTCAATCTACAACCTTTGAAAGGGGAAGTCCCATGAGTGAGATTACACGAGTTGGTGTGGATTTGGCAAAGGCCGT
>CAIYGK010000701.1 GCA_903925725.1 uncultured beta proteobacterium
CAAGTATGTCGTTATCAGCGACAACATGAAGTCGCTGGAGCAGATTCTCAGTGTCAGCGACTATCTGGTTGAGCGAGCGAGGAAAAATGGCGTCAACGCAACGCCAAAGAAGAAGTAATTCAAACCAGTTCGGCAGAGGTGTTCGCGGACGTCACTATTCAGTTTGTCACATAAATTTCGTTGAAGGCTGCGTCTTTTGTCGTTTCGGACCGTCTTCACTGCCATGACCACCTTGACTTCTCACACTACGAGCTGGCACGCGCGCCAGCCCATCGCTTTCCTGATCCTCGCCGTCGTGGCCTGGTTTGCGCTGTACCAAACGCTTGATCCAGTAGCCGAGGCCCTGGTGTCATCTCTGCCGGTGGACCGCTCCAGCCATCTGGGTGGCGCGCTGCAGTTCTTCTTCTACGACACGCCCAAAGTTCTGATGCTGCTAACCGGCGTGGTGTTCGTCATGGGCATGATCAACAGCTACTTTACGCCGGAGCGCACGCGCGCCATGCTGGCGGGACGCACCGAAGGTGTCGCCAACGTCATGGCCGCAAGCCTCGGGATCGTTACTCCGTTTTGCTCCTGCTCGGCCGTGCCGCTCTTTATTGGCTTTGTGCAGGCTGGCGTACCGCTGGGCGTGACCTTCTCGTTCCTGATTTCCGCGCCCATGGTGAACGAAGTGGCGCTGACGCTGTTGTTCGGCATGTTTGGCTGGAAGGTGGCCCTGCTGTACATGAGCCTGGGGCTATCGGTGGCCATTGTTGCCGGCTGGATCATTGGGCGCCTGAAGATGGATGCTTATCTGGAAGGCTGGGTGCGTGACATGCCCCGGATGGCTGTACAGTTTGAAGAGACTGGCATGACGCTGGCAGACCGCATTCAAGGTGGTTTTGCCTCGGTGCGAGAGATCGTGGGCAAGGTCTGGCCCTACATTCTGGTCGGCATCGCCGTCGGTGCAGGCATTCACAGCTACGTACCCGAGGATTACATGGCCAGTTTCATGGGCCGGGAGGCCTGGTGGTCAGTACCGCTGGCAGTCATCATAGGCGTGCCACTTTATTCCAACGCAGCCGGCGTCATACCCATCGTGCAGGCGCTGCTGGCCAAGGGCGCGGCACTGGGCACCGTGCTGGCATTCATGATGAGTGTGATTGCCCTGTCTTTGCCCGAAATGATCATCCTGCGCAAGGTACTGAAAATCCGGCTGATTGCCACGTTTATCGGTGTCGTTGCCACGGGCATCCTGCTGGTCGGCTACGTGTTCAACGCCGTGCTCTGATCAAGGTTTCATTTATTCAACTTCAACGCACAAGGAACATCATGGACATCAAGGTACTCGGCACCGGTTGCGCCAACTGCAGGAACACCATCGCACTCATTGACCAGGTGGCCAAGGCCAAAGGCGTCACGGTCAAGCTCGAAAAGGTCGAAGAACTGCGCGACATCATGGGCTATGGCGTCATGAGCACGCCCGGTGTAGTGATCAACGGCAAGGTTGTACACGCCGGAGGCATTCCGAGCCGCGAGAAGATTGAACAGTGGCTGGTGGCGTCCTGATTGACCTGCTCGACCCCTGTGGCTCAATGGCCGCAGACTGCTCGGGTGCTCACAGCTCGTCGGTGCCCAGCGCCTCGATCGTGCCCATTTGCCTGTCCAGCACTTCCAGTGTTGCTTCGGAGGCGTCTTGCCCCATCCCGCTGCGCGCCTGGATGCGCTGGCGCAGCTGATCGGCGCTGGCCTGTGGCGCCAGGATTTCGAATGCCAGTCCCAGGTCTTTGGCAAGGACGCGAAACGCGTCGCGCTCGCTGCGTTTGAGGAAGGTGGCATCGACGATCACAGACCAGCCAGCGCGCAGCAACTGGCTCGCCAGGGTGTGCAGATGCGCATAGGTTTGCTGCTGCGCCGCTGCGCCGTAAATGCCGCCATCCAGCGGCGAACCGCTTGACGCTTTGCTGCCGAGCCCGGCCAGGCGCTTGCGTTCCACATCCGAGCGCAGTCGCAGAGTGGATGCGCTTGGGTCGTTTTGCAGCCGCTCATTCGTGGCGCGGGTTTTGCCGCAGCCCGACAATCCATGCGTGATCACGAGCCGCGCCGGGGGCGGCGCGGCCAGCCGTTCGGCCAGCGCCACATAGGCCAGCACCTCGCCCGCGTCGCCCGCTGCCTGGTGCAGCCGGATGGCCGCCACCTTGGCCCGCACCAGCGCGCGGTAAACCGCGTAATAGCGCAGCAGTGCGGCCGCTTCGTAGTCGCCGCTGTGGCTCAGCACCTCGTTGACAAACCAGTTGGCCAGGCCACCTTGGTGGTGGGCAAGCAGGTCAATATAGGGGAAGGCAATATCGCTGGCCACGTCGATCCAGCGCAGGTCTTCATTGAATTCGAGGCAGTCAAACATCTGCACGTGCTCACCGATCAGGACCAGATTGGCCAGGTGCAGGTCAGCATGACACTCACACACCAGACCGGCCTCCTTGCGCGAGCGCATCAAGGTTGCCAGCTGTTGGTGCTGCGCTTGAGTCCAGCTGCGCAGCGCCTGGAGTCGGGCCGAAACGCCGGGCGCGATGGTCGCCTGCATCAGCTCGTCAAAGTTTTCCAGCGCCTGCGTCAGGATGGCGCTGTCCGATCCAAAGCGCGTGGCCGGCGCGGCACGAGCCGCCGTCTCATGAAACGCGGCCAGCGTGGTGGCCAGAGTCGACAGATGGGCGGGCCGCAGTTCACCCCGCGCACAAACCCGGTCGAGGCGACCGGCTTCGTCGAAGCGCCGCATCCTGACCGCGTATTCGATCGCTTTACCCGGCCCGTCGAAGCGCGGTTCCTGCGCGGTGTTGAAGAAGGCGACAACGTCGAGGTAGAGCTCGGGCGCATAGCGGCGGTTCAGGCGCAGTTCGTCAAGACAAGCGGCTTTGCGTTGCTCCAGTGTGCTGAAGTCCAGAAAGGACAGGCGCAGCGGCTTCTTGATCTTGTAGGCAAACTCACCCGCCAGCAGGACCCATGAGATATGGGTTTGCACGAGCTCGACTTCCCGCACTGTGTGCCCATAGCGCTGCGGGTCCAGCAAGGCCTGGATCAGGGGGGGCAAGGCGGCGTCCATGTCTGCATGATGCCACTGTCTCGCTGTCGCGTAACGCACTCACAAATAGCTTTATATCAGCAATTACTGATATATATCAATCCTGACTTCCGACAGGCAGGACAAAATTTGGGCGCATCATAAATGCGCACCAGTTTTGTTTAGAAAGTTCAGAAGCATGAAACATCGCATCCTGACACTCATCGCCACCGCACTGCTAGTCAGCTCAACTTTGGCGCTGGCGGCGGCAACTGCACCGCTCAGCTCGCCCGAGCTAAAGGCAACGATCGCCTCCAACGGCAAACCAACACTGGTCTTTTTCCTCAATCCCGCAGGCGCCCCTTGCCAGGCACAAAAGGCAGTGTTGGACAAATTGATTGAACAACAAAAGGGGAGGTTCAACCTGGCGAACGTCAGCGTCATGAATCAAGGTGATCGGCAAGCGTTTTATGACTACGGTGTCAGAAGTTTGCCGTCCCTGGTGCTGGTCGACAAAGCCGGCAACATCAACAAGGTTTTTGCGCCAGGCATACAGGACATCCAGACCATAACCATCGCGCTGAATAAGCTGAAGTGATGGACTTCAGCGCAATCAGCCTCGTCATGGCCATTGGCGCTGGTTTGGCTAGCGTGCTTTCGCCTTGCGTTTTGCCGGTCATCCCGATTGTCATGGCCGGCTCGGAGCGGGATGATCGCTTGCGTCCATTGATGGTGGTGACGGGCCTGTCATTGTCATTTATGGCCATGGGCGCCGTCTCGTCGCTGTTTGGGGCACTGCTGATCGGGAAGACCCGGTACATCGAAATTGCAGCTTCAACCATCATTGTCCTGATGGGCTTGATGGTGATTTTTGATATGAGCCTATTCAAAAGACTCACGTGTTTCTCGTCCATTCAGGTTAAAGGTCAGGGCCGCCTTGGCGGATTGATCCTCGGTCTGTCGCTGGGGCTGATCTGGGTGCCATGTGTCGGCCCGTTTCTGTCAAGTACCCTGGCCATGGTCGGTACGAGCGGACAACTGGCCACCGGCATCGCCTTGCTCGGCTTTTACTCACTAGGTCTGGCCATACCGATGCTGATCATTGGCTATTCGTCACAATGGCTGCAAAGCAGGATCAAAAGTCTGTTAAAGCATGAAGCGATCCTGCGCTACGTTACGGGCGGTACGCTGCTTGCCTTTGGGCTGTATCAAATCATTCAGGGCAACATGGCGTTCTGACGCAAGCCGGTGCCATGTTGCTTGGGAAGGGCCTTCGGTGGTTTGAACAAAGGTTCCCCGATTGATGAACGGTCACCCGGCGGCCAGTCGAATTCTTCCTGACATGTCAATTCTGATACCACTCCAAAACGAAACTTAACCGAGGTACCTATGCGTATAGCCGTCAGCAGCCAAGATTTTCGCACCGTTACCGGCCATGCCGGACGGGCTCGTCGCTTCATCGTCTTCGAAGCCAATGAACAAGAACTACCCAGGGAAATCGAGCGACTCGATCTGGATGCCGATATGGCCATTCATGGCTACGATCACAGTGCAGGGCACCCGCTCGACCGCATGAATGTACTAATTACAGGCAGTGCGGGTGAAGGCTTTGTCCGTCACTTGGGCGCTCGTGGTGTGCGGGTTGTGGCAACTGCCGAGAGCGTTCCCGAATTGGCAGTGGCAGCGTTCCTTGCTGGTCGAGTGAAATCACCTGGTTGCAATCACGACCATAGCGATCTTGTCGAAGAAGGGCGCCATGTTCATGATGCCGGGCAAGATCACACTTGCAATTGCCACGGCTGAAGCGCGGCAATGGATCGCTGTCCGGGCGCAGGGCGTCTTATAATCTGACTCATTTAGCCGCCATCGCGAACAACGCGACAGGATGCAATGTCAAACGACACTGCGCCAATCGTCAGCGCGGTCTGATCACGAAACCCCGCAGCAAAGTTCACGAAACGCTCCACATCAGCGAAGTTGCTGACAAGTCCCATGGACACACGGATCGCACCGGCACTCTTGCCACCTCGATCTTGCATGACATGCAGGAAACGCTGCAGGTTAATACCGGCGCCTGCTTCGGCAAGGCCTGCACGCATGTCGTCTTCGCTCAGGTCTTCGGCAGTCTCACCTGCCCCCGGGTTGCAAAAACAACCTGTGCGCAGCGAGATGTTCTCCAGTGCAGCAAGTTCTTCAACGCGACGATAGTCCACCAGGTGACCCTTCGGGTCATACAAATTCAGTGTGACGGTGCCGCCGCGTTCAATCATGTTGGCCGGACCATAGAGACGCACCATCGGTAGGCCATTGCCATGGCGCAATGCCAGTACCTGTTTGATCATCCAGTCTGTCAGGCAATGGATTCGTGTTTGAATTGTTTCCATGCCTACCGTCTGCAGGTACTTCAGGCCGATCTCCACTGCCGGAATGCTCAAGTAGTTCAGCGTGCCGTCTTCAAAACCGGCTTCGCCGCTGGACAGCACATGCATGCGCCCCTGCACCGTCGCAAAGTTGACCGTACCACCGCCAAACCACGGGCGGCGCAATGACTTGAGCGTTTCATTGCGCACCAACAGGCAGCCGACCCCGGTGGGATAGCCAAACATCTTGTAGAACGACATCACAACGAAGTCGGGTGAAACGGTGCGCAGGTCCAAGCGGCTGCTCGGAACAAAGGCAGCGGCATCGAGCAAGACATGCCATCCCACCGCACGCGCCGATGCGACCAGCGCAAGTGGATGTTTGACGCCCGAAAAGTTCGATTGCGCCGGAAACGCCATCAGGTTGGGGTTCGTGCAATCAGCCTGGGCCAGCAGTGCATCCATGACCGCCATGTCAATGCGAAGTTCAGGGCGTGTCAGAGGCGCATAGCTCACGCTCGCGCCACCTCTTTGGGCGAATTCACGGATGCCGTTGACAGAGTTGTGGTTATCCGTGGTCAGTAACAGGCGCCCGCTCGGGCCAAACGGATACGACTCACCAACCAGTTTCAGTGCGGCAGAAGCATTCAGGGTGAAGATGGCCGTGTAATCTGCCGCACCATTGAAGTAATCCAGCACGGCTGCACGCGCCTGCTCGACCCGGCGCGTCATTCTTGTGGAACTGGGATTCACCGAATGCGGATTGCCAAGCACGTCTTCGTTGAGCAATCGCACATGCTCTTGCAACTGGGACGCTGCGTGCAGGCCGCCACCAGTGAAATCCAGATAGACCTGGTCCTGAGCGTCGAGCCTGCCATATTCGGACGCGCGCAGTTCATCCAGGGCATGGGTCCTTGCGTAGCTTGGGTAGCTCTCCAGGAAATGATCGTACGGTGTCACGACGCGTGCAGTTCGACGGCGCTCATTTGGAAGGGTCGATCTGCGCAAGGGCTCTGCGGATTTCGGTGGCGTCGCCAGGCCTAACCAGGCGAGCGACCTCCCGGCCGTTGCTCAGAAACACCAAGGTAGGCCAAAGCTTCACTTTAAAGGAACGCCCTAGAGGCTTGCCGCTGCCATCAGCAATTTTGACGTGGCGCAGGTGCGGGTGATCGGCAAGTGCTGAAGCCAAAGGCGCTTGGGCCGCGCGACAGTATCCGCACGAGGGACTTCCAAACTCGACCACGGCAGGGCCTTCGAGCATGTCAATTTCGGCGCGCGCCGGTTCGATCGCTGCGTAGACTTCGTTCATTGAATAATTACAGGATGGAGTCGTCGGCCACTATAGCAACTTGCTCCAGCTACCGATGTTGTGAACCTTCCGGTATCCCTTGCTCTTGAGCAACAGCTTTGCCATTCCGCTTCGTGTTCCGCTGGCGCAGCAAAGCACAACCGGGGAAGACTTGGGTATCTCACGGAGCCGGTTTCCCAATTCGTTAAGGGGGATATTGATTGTTCCGGGAGCGTTCGCATTGGCAAACTCCCCAGCCGATCTGACGTCGACAAACGTTGCGCCGTTGCGCCTGAGTTCTGGAAGCATGGCGATGACTTTTTTTGAATTCCACCACTTGTAAGCGAACCAAAGGCCCAAGGCCAGCAATGGCCAGTACTTTTCAAAAAGATCCAGGAAATCCATGTGACACCTTTGCTAGCCACCAAACCCTTCAGGCATCTGCAAAGCCACCACTTCGCCGCGCGCCGTCGCCACACCCTTGGCAAAGACCGTGCTTTCAACGACGACCTTGCGACCTTTGATCTCCTTGATGCGGCCACGAATTTCCAGCACACCGTCGATCGGCGTCGGCTTCAAAAAGTCAACATGCAAGGAGCCCGTGACAAAGCGAAACGGTGGCAGCGTATCCATCTCGCGGCCGTTAGCGCGGTACATGGCAGCAGCGGCGGTGCCAGTGCCGTGACAGTCGATCAGGGAGGCAATCAGGCCGCCATAGGCAAAGCCCGGTATCGCCGTATGGTAGGGCTCGGGGGTGAAATGCGTCACGGTTTCTTCGCCGTCCCAATAGGTCTTGATTCGATGGCCATGGATGTTTTTGGAACCGCAGCCATAGCAGTGCGAAACATTTTCCGGGTAGTAGTCTTGAAAGGCCTTCATGGTTTCTCCAGGTTCAGGTTTTGGTTGATTGGACACGATGTGCAACATAACGCGTCAGGTAGGCGGAGCCTTGATGACCGCTTCCTTCGTCCAGATGAGCCTCGCCTTCCCACGCGAGTGCTTCAACCGTGGTGAAGGCTGGGTCAGTTGCCAGGTCTGATCGAATGGTTTCAGCCGTGTAGAGCATGGCCTTGTCTTTGGGTCCGCCGCTGTTGTACATCAGTTGCTTCGGGTGAAACGCTTCGAGGATCAACCAGCCCCCCGGACGTAACGCGGAAATGAGCCGCCGGTGCGCCATGCACCGCCAGCTTGCCGGCAGATGCACATAGGTTAGAACGACTGCATCAAAACTGTCTGGCGGGGGAATCCAATGTTCAAGGTCGGCGTGGATGACGTCAACGGCGACCTTGTTTTCCGAGGCCAGGCGCAAGGCCTTGTCCAGGCCTACCCTGGAATTGTCCAGCGCGGTAACGTGGTGTCCACGCCGCGCCAGCCAGACACTGTTGCGGCCTTCTCCGTCCCCTGGCAACAGGACCTGGCTACCCGGGTGCAGGTGAGCGGCCTGATTGCGCAGAAACCAATTAGCCTGCGTGCCGTATTTGAAGTCCGGCGCGGAATATTGTTGATCCCAGAAGTTCATAGGTCTTGATCTGCTTTATATATAAGTATATACTAATATGTAACGACTACGGGAATTGTCCAATGTGCAGACCATCCATCCTTGCTACGCTGTTGCTGCCCTTTGCAATTGCAGTCCACGCCGAAGTGATCAATATCGACAACGCAGAGTTGGCGCGACTCAGCGCAAGCGGCGCCGCAGTCATCGACATCCGGACCGCCCCGGAATGGAAAGAAACCGGCGTCATTGCCGGAAGCAAATTGTTGACCTTCTTTGATGAGAGGGGCCAATCCGATCCAGCCCACTGGCTTGGGCAATTGAAGTCGCTGACCAAACCAGGCCAACCCGTTGTCCTGATTTGTCGCAGCGGTAACCGTTCACGGACTGTGGCGCAGTTCATGTCGCAACAGGCGGGATACAAAACCGTCTACAACGTGACTTCTGGGATCAACGTGTGGTCCAGAGAAGGCCGACCGGTGGTGCCATCGAACGCGCCCGTAGTCACCTGTGCTGCAAGCACTGCTTGTTGAACCAATCACTTCGACGCTTGTATTGATGGAGTAAATCATGAGTCGTGCAATATTTATTCGGCTGTTCGCCGTCCCCGTGATATTCGTCACGGCGCTGTTGGCTCTGCCGGCGCGAGCCCAGGACGAGGCTCCGGATGCGTTGATCAAACATCTCTCGGCGGAGGTGCTTGACAGCATCAAAGCCGATCCGGCGCTGCGAACGGGTGATCTGACACGAATCATCGCGCTGGTGGACGCCAAGCTGATGCCGAACATGAACTTCAAGCGCATGACGGCCTCGGCAGTCGGGCCGACCTGGCGGCAGGTGAGCCCGGAACAGCAAAAGCGTTTGCAGGAAGAGTTCAAAATTTTGTTGGTGCGTACCTATGCTGGTGCACTGGCGCAGGCCAATGAGCTCACGTTGACGGTGAAACCTCTGCGAGCCTCTGCGGACGACAAGGAGCTTGTCGTGCGTACCGAAGTCAAACGTCGGGGTGATCCGGTGCAACTTGACTACAGGATGGAAAAGACACCGGGTGAGGGCGCAGGCTGGAAGATCTACAACCTCAATGTCATGGGTGTCTGGCTGGTAGAAACCTATCGCAGTCAGTTCGCCCAGGAAATCAATACCAAGGGCGTTGACGGCTTGATTGCGGCGTTGACCGAGCGCAACAAAAGCAATTCAAGAAAGAGCTGAAAGCGCCAGACACCAGTCAGCCCAGGCGCGCGCCTTGTCCTGCGGCGTGCGCAGCAGGTAAGCGGGCGGGTAGCTGACGATCACCGGAACACCCTGATAGCGGTAAACCTGCCCACGCAGTTTGCCCAGCGGGATGGTCGCTACATCAGGCACACTGGCCAGAAGCAAGGCCTGCGCGGCAAACCGGCCCAGCGCCAGAATGACTTTGGGCTGCACCAGCGCCACTTCGCGGCGCAAGTAGTTCTCACAGGTGGCAAGGTCCTGCGGTTGCGGATTGCGCGCGGCAGCTGGTCGGCACTTGACCACATTGCTGAGATAAGCAGCATGCCCGTCAACACCGGTACGCTGAACGCCGACGGCCTTGAGCATATTGTCCAGCAACTGCCCTGCTGGCCCGACAAAGGGCGTACCCAAGCGCTCCTCGTTGTCGTCCGGTGGCTCGCCCAGCACCATCCATTCAGCATGACGCAAAGCCGCGCTGCCAGCAAATATCGGAGCACGACGACCCTGGCATTGGCCACAAGCCTGGCACTGGGCTATGGCCTGACTCAAGGCATCCCACGGCATCGTGGCGATGTCGTCTGCCAGCGCGTTCGATGCGCCGGGCTTCACCTCCACCGACGTGGTCAGCGTCACTGGTGCCATCGGTGTGACCAACGCTGGTATCGCCGTTGCGCTCACCGGCACAGGCACGGCCTCAGGCCACCAGACGCGCACGCCCATCTCCTGCAACATGGCACGTTGGCGGCTATCAAGATCCAGGCTCATGGCTGCATTCTCACCGAATCACAGGCGCAGGTTCATCACCACGGCGTCTTCCCGCTGACCCTGCGCCGCCGGGTAATACGATTTGCGCTCACCGACATGTCGGTAGCCACTCGCTTCATACACTTCCATGGCACGCCGGTTGCCGGCACGCACTTCCAGCCAGAGCCAGTGTGCGCTCTGCCCTCTGGCCCAGATGGCAAGTGCATCGAGCATGACGCGGGCCCAGCCTTGACGCTGGTGTTCTGGCGCCACGGTGATGTTGAGCAGGTGCACCTCATCAACCCCCTTCATGGCGACAAAATAGCCCAACAGGGTTTCGTCAGCGAGCAGCAGTTGGGCCTGGTAGCCGGACTGCAGCGAGTCAACAAAATTCGCCCGCTGCCAAGGATGCGCGTAGGCCTGCTGCTCGACCCGCAAGACGACATCCAGATGCTGATCGCCAAGTGGCTCAAAGCGCACTTGAACTGCATTGACTGCTGAACTCACAAAGAGTCCTTTTGCGCAGCACGCTCCAGCGTGGTTTGCGCCACCTTGTCGCGCAGATAAAGCGGCAGCGCCTGCGCCGGATCCACTGCGGCGCCGCTCGCGAGCAACACGGGTGCAAGCCGCAGCATGGCAGTTGCCGTCGGCAATGCATTGAAGCGTTGCGTGAATGCCGTCGGCAATCGCTTTGCGTAGCTGCCAAATACATTACCCACCAGGCAGCTCTGAGCGTCGCCCTGCAGGTCTTCCGGTCGAATCAGATCGTAGTCACCGCTCTGCGTCCATTGCCCGTGCTCAAACGCATAGCGAGCCAGGTACATCTCGTCCATCCTCGCGTCAAGCAAGGCAGTCACTTCATAACGCGCTCGCTCGGGCGCGAATTGAAAGCGCGCTTCTTCCGCCACGGCCAGCAGCGTGTCGATCGGCAACACCTTGATCTGCACGCCATAGGCAAGACCCTGCGCTACCGAACAGGCCGTGCGCAGGCCGGTGAAGGATCCCGGCCCCCTGCCGAAAGCGATGGCATCGAGATCGCCAAACTGCAGGCCTGCTTGCAACATCAGGTCCTGAATGACCGGAATCAGTTGCGTTGAAGTCTTTGCCCCGCCCTCGCCGCTGTGCTGCCACAAGATACTTCCACCCGATGCGGAGCGCTCGACTGCCACCGACATCAGCTCGGTACTGGTATCAAAAGCCAGCAACTTCATCGCCTGCCTCCGGCGCGCACACCAAACAGAATACCCAAGGTCACCAAGGCCAGGCCGGCAGCCAGATTCCAGTGCAGCGGTTCCCCCAGCAACAACACGGCGCCCAGGGCCGAGAGTCCCGGCACCAGTGCGGTGATCATGGTCGAACGCACCGGCCCGAAGTACTGGATCATTTTGGTAAACGCAATACCCGAGATCACGACCGAACCCCAACCCTGATACAGCGTCTGGAACAACACTTCGCGCCACGGCGCGACAAAAACATGGCCTGTCACGGTGCCACTCAAGACCAACAGGGAGTAAAGCGGCACGAAGCTGAAAAATGCAAAGGCGGTCACTGCAATGGTGGCGCGCACCGCGTCAAGCGCATGACGACGCGCCAGCACGCTGTACATGGCCCAGCACGAGGCAGTCAACATGAACAGCAAATCGCCCTTCCATACGGAGCCCCCGTCAAAGGCGCGCAGCAAACTGGCACCGCCAACCAGCAAGTCACCCATCACGATCAGCGCCAACCCGATGGCGCGCGCAGCTGTCACGCGATCCTTGAGCAGCCACAGCGCCAGCAAGGTGGTCCACAGCGGCAGGCTGCCCGGCATCAGCACCGAGGCGTGCAGCGCCGGAGCAAAAACAAAGCCGTTGTAGGCCATCAGGGCGTAGAGCAGGCCGCCAAACAAGCCAATCGTGCAGGTCACGCGCCAGGGCAGGGGCGACAAGCCGAGCAGGCAGGCATGGCCCAGCCCCCGCGCACGGTCGCGCCGCACCAGTGTGGCTCCCCAAGGCAGCAGGATCAGACTGGCACCCAGGATGCGACAAAAAGCAATGTCAAATGGCGTCAGCGTACCGCTGCGTGCCGGATCGGCGGACGCGCGCGCAATCAGGATGAAAGAAGTCCAGATCATCACTGTCACCAGAGCAGCCATCAGACCCACCGTGCGCGGTGAAATGCCGCTGCCTGGGAGAGTGGACGTGGAATGCATGGCAGCCATTATCTGTGACCGCATAATCAGCGCCTCGCCTTCACACTGCAGCCTGCACGCCTCATGCTCACCACCGAAATCCTCGGCTACATCGCCGCCATCCTGACCACCAGCAGTTTTGTGCCGCAGGCCTGGCACACGTTCAGTACGCGCGATGTCAGTGGCATTTCGCTTGGCATGTACAGCGTTTTCACGGTGGGTGTGGCCTGCTGGTTAGGCTATGGATTGCTGCTTGGCGCCTGGCCGGTGGTGGTAGCCAACGCCATCACTCTGGCCCTGGCTGCGACGATTCTCGTGATGAAACTGCGGTACCGGTAAGCAGGTTGGAAAATGCAGTTGTGAGCTGATTCAAAGTGCCAGAGGGTTTACCCCGATTTTTTCGGCTTTCATTGGGTTATATGATTTAAATCAAAAAATCGCACGAGCGTTCTATTTTGCATTTCAGCCTCATACAACCGGAGAATACGAATGAATAGTTTCAAGGCTTCATGGGCCGCGCTGGGCGCGGCATTGCTGGTCGCCGCATGCGGCGGAGGCGACGGAGGGCCATTGGGCACCCAGAACGCCACGCCGGCCCGAGGCGCATTGATGCAAAGCCCGCCGCCACGCATCACGTCGATGACCGCCGCAGACTTCACGGCGCTGCTGACGGCCAAATCGGCCAGCCTGTTGCAGCTTGCCGGCGCCCCGGTTTGCGGTGTCGATGTGCAGTACATCAAATACGGCACCGTGGGTGGTGCTGGCGAGGCAACCGATGCGTCGGGCGTCCTGATGGTCCCAACAGGCAGCAACGCCAAGTGCACGGGAGCCCGCCCGATCGTGGTCTATGCGCACGGCACCAACATCACCAAGAGCTATAACCTGGCAAATTTCACCGATGACACGAACCCGGCTTTTTCGGAAGCAGTGCTGCTGGCCGCCATGTACGCCGCGCAAGGCTACATCCTGGTGGCACCCAACTATGCCGGCTACGACAGTTCCAGCCTGAGCTACCACCCCTACCTCAATGCCGATCAGCAGTCCAAGGAAATGATCGACATCCTGGCCGCCGCGAAAAAGGCGCTGCCGACCCTGATTGCACCCACTACGGCAAGTGCCAAGCTGTTCATCACAGGCTACTCCCAAGGTGGTTTCGTTGCGATGGCGGCACACCGCGCCATGCAGGCCGCCGGCATACCGGTCACTGCCTCGGCACCCATGTCCGGCCCCTACGCACTGGCGGCGCAGTCCGATGCAACCTTTTATGGCAATGTGAACGCCGGCGGTACCATCTTTTCACCGATGATCTTCACGAGTTTCCAGAAAGCCTATGGCAATCTTTACACGACACCATCTGACATCTACGAAACGGCTTATGCCACCGGCATCGAAACCCTGATACCTGGCATTTACGATTTCACTACCGTCGTGACCAGCGGCAAGTTGCCGCAGCTTGCGCTCTTTAGCAACACGCCACCAGCGCCGGCTTTTGCCGCCATCACACCCCCCACTGGCACGGGAGCCACTGACGCCCTGTTTGCCATGGGCTTTGGTCCCAACAACCTGATCAAGAACAGCGCCCGCGCGGCGTATCTCGCCGATGCCATGGCCAATCCGGACGGTGTGGTCCCGGCCTTCACCAACGGTGCGCCTTCGGCCACGGCCAAGAATCCGATACGCATTGCTGGAGCGAAGAATGACCTGCGCGGCTGGACACCCGCCGCACCTGTCCTGCTGTGCGCCGGCAATGGCGACCCAACGGTCTTCTACAGCCTCAACACCGGACTAATGAAGGCCCTGTGGGGCGCCCTTCCTGCTGGCCTGGTAACGGTGCTGGATGTGGATTCAGCGGTCACCGGTCCTGGCGATCCGTTCGCGGCGGCCAAGGTGGGCTTTGCGCAGACCAAACAGTCCATGGCAGTCGCGGCGGGTGCCAACGCGGCAGCGACCATAACGGCCGCCTACCACGGCACTTTGGTGCCACCCTTCTGCAATGCAGCAGCCCGTGGCTTCTTCTCGCAGTTCTAATTCGACGGAGCAAACCCCATGAAACACACACTTCTTTCTGCATCCGTCGCCGCTGCACTGGCCTTGAGCGCATCAGGCGCGATGGCGCAGGGCATCACCCTCAAACTCGGCTGGGCCAACGTCGACCCGAATTCCTCGGCAACGCCGGTTGCCGGACCCTTCACCCCGGTCGATACGCTGGGGCTTAAGGTGCAGCCTCAGTCCACCCTGTTTTTCAGCGTGGCAAAAGACATCAGCGCCAACATGGAAGTTGAACTGGCAGCCGGCATTCCGCCCAGACACGACGGGACCCTGGTGATACTCAAGCCGAGCGCTGTCCCTGGCAGTGTGGCGGCGCTCGATGGTCAACTGATATCGCGCGTACGCCAGGTGGCACCCACACTGTTTGCCAACTACAAGTTTGGTGACAGCAACAGCCAGTTCCGTCCGTTTATTGGCTTCGGGCTCAATTTCACGCGCTTTGACCAGACCGAGTCAACCGCAGTCAACGACGCCATCAACGGCGGACCGACCACCATCAAGATGACGGATTCAGTCGGTCCTGCGGCACAACTTGGCCTCAGCGTCAAGCTGGGTGGGCCGTGGTCTGTAACGGGTATCTGGTCGACAGCGCGTGTCAAGAGCACGGTGACCACCAACACACTGGGCATTGAGCGGACATCAGATATCACTTTCCATCCGTCGGTGACCACGCTTGCCGTAGGCTACAGCTTCTAGCCCGAGAAGAAGACACTGGCCGTCACACCACGTTGATGGGGTCCCTCGGTCAGTGTCATGCGCGCTTTGTGCAAGTCAGCAATGCGCCGACAAATTGCCAACCCGAGACCGGTCCCCGGCTGGTCCTGACCGGCGATGCGGTAAAAGCGCTCGAATACCCGGTCCCGCTGCGAGGCGGGAACGCCAGGACCGTCGTCACTGACCTCAATCACCAGGCCAAACAGGTAGTGGCTCAACGCGACGTTGATGCGGCCTCCAACGGGCGTATAGCGAATCGCGTTGTCTACCAGATTGGCTAGCAGCATGGCCAGCATATCGGCATTGCCCGGCAACAAGGGCAAATCAGGCTCCGCAGTCAGTTCCAGCGTCTGCTCCCGCTGCAATGCCAAAGGCGCCAGTTCGGCACATACAGCCTCGGCGATGTCCGGAAAATTGACAGGGTGTGAATCGGGCAGGGTCTGATCCGGATCCAGCCGTGCCAACGTCAGCAATTGCCCGACCAGGCGCGTACTTCTTTCCACGCCGCGCTGCAGTTGCTCCAGGCCTTGCTTGCGCTCCTCGGCGTTGTCGGCACGGCGCACCGCATGCAACTGCGCCTGTATTGCTGCCAGCGGCGTTCGCAGTTCATGCGCCGCGTTCGAGGTAAATCGGCGCTCGCCTTCGAGTGTGTGACTGACGCGTAGCAACAACTCGTTCAGCGCCAATACCATGGTGCGCACTTCACCCGGCGCGCTGCTGGCATCAAGCGGCGTCAGATTGTCCGGCTTTCGTCTGGAAATCTCGCGCGTCAGCACGCCCAGCGGATTGAGCCCCCGATTGATGGAAAACCACAGCAGCACAATCAACACCGGCAAGCCCAAGGCCAGCGGGCTGGCCAGGTGCCAGACAATCGTGCTGACCAGATGGTTGCGCAAATCGTAGGCCTCCGACACCACAATCCGGAAATGCCTGTCCTTATCCCAAACGGCGTAGTGCCGCCAGGTCCGGTCCTGCGGGTCCGTTGTCTCCGAATAGGCATCCTGCAGCGTCATCGGAATTGCCGGTGCATTGGCGGATCGCAACAGCAGAGTGTCTTCGCCATTCCACACTTGATAGCGAAGACTCTTTTCATATTGCTGTTGCATGGACCGGATAGATCCGGTCACCACCGGCGTCATGACGCCTGACTGGCTCTGATTCGCTCTGCCCGATCGGGTCCGCGCCAGTCGCTCCGGCAGGTGTGGCAAACGGTTCAAAATCTCCTGCAACGAGGGCTCGGGACCACGCTCCGGAATCATGACCGGATCAGTTTCATCCGGATCGACGACACGCAGCAGGGCCAGTGCGGTCTGTGCCAAATGAACATCAAACAATTCATAAACTTCGTCGACACTATCGCGCACCGTGACCCAGGCAACAACGAACCAATATGCAAAACTGACGACCACCAGCCCAACCAGCAGGCGCCGACTGAGCGAGTGCGGTCGCGACACACTCACGCCGCGTCCCGGGCAATGGTGTAGCCGACTCCGCGAACCGTCTTCAGGATGTTCGAGCCAATCTTGCCGCGCAGATTGTGGATATGCACCTCGACCGCATTGCTGTCAACGCTGCGGTTCCAGCCGTAAAGTGACTGCTCCAGTTGTGCCCGTGTCAGGACGCGCCCGGCGCCTTCCATCAGGACCCTGAGCACTTCGAACTCACGCTTGGAAACGTTGATTGGTTCACCATCAAGGGTCAGGACGCGACTGTCCATGTCGAGACTCAAAGGGCCGACCGAGAGCATTCCACCGCCACGACCGGAACGTCGAATCAGCGCGCGTAAACGCGCGACCAGTTCCTCCAGGTCGGTCGTTTTGACCAGATAGTCGTCGGCGCCACAGTCCAGGCTCGTTACTTTGTCGTGCGTTGTGTCGCGTGCCGTCAGAATCAGAACCGGCAACCCGTTGCCTTGTGCCCGAACTTTGCGCAGTACGTCCAGCCCACTGATGTCAGGCAGGCCAATATCGAGAACCATGGCCAGAAATTGCTCAGACTCGAGCACGTCAAGGGCCGCTCCGCCATGGCGCACCCAGGTTACGGTAAAGCCCCATTTGCCCAGCGCAGCACGCAAGCCGGCACCCAGCAAGGCATCGTCCTCAACGATTAGAAGTCTCATGTTTTTCTTCCAGGTTCTCGCATGTGCCGCCCGGATCGGCGGCGGCTCTTTGCAATCGGTCCCGCACGGCGTCCCATTCGATGCCGTCTGGTGGCGTCTCAATCCAGATCAGTTTCACGCCCTGCTGGTCGAACTCCCGCAGCACGGCAAACAGTTGATGTGCGGTCTGCGCTGCGTCCTGCGGCATTCGCCGCCTCAGCAACTGGCTGACCCTGATCTTGAACTCAGTGCGTGAATAGACGGCAATCGCGGCCGCGATCCCGCTGGCACTCTGCAAGCCCTGCCCCAGCAGGTCAATCGCGGTCTGCATCTCCGTCGCATCCATCAGGCGCACTTTGGCGTGCGGGGCGTAGTGCGACGCCAGCGTGCCGGATGCGCGTGGCGCTGTTGCCTCGGCGGGGATCCACTCATCGCTCAAGAACACCTTCTGGCCACACACGGCCTGTGCTTGCTCTCGCGTGACAGCACCGGGGCGCAGCAAGACCGGCACGCTACGTGTGCAGTCGATGATGGTGGATTCGATGCCGACCGCACACGGGCCGCCGTCGAGAATCAGCAGTTCGCTGCCAAACTCGCTCTGGACATGCTGCGCCGTCGTCGGACTGACTCGGCCGAACTTGTTGGCACTCGGCGCTGCGATACCCCAGACGACCTGCTGTGCCGTGCTGCCATCCGTCTGGCGACACGCCGTCAGCAGCGCTTGCGCCACCGGGTGCGAAGGACAGCGCAAACCAATCGAATCCTGACCACCCGCTGCGGCTGCGGCCACACCAGCGCGACGCGGCAGAATCAGGGTCAGCGGCCCAGGCCAGAAGGCTTTGATAAGTCGATCCGCAAAATCCGGTACCGTTGCTGCAAAGTGGGCGACGCTGGCCGCATCCGGAACGTGCACGATCAGGGGGTGGTCCGCAGGGCGTCCTTTGGCCGCAAAAATCTTGCTGATCGCGTTGGCACTGTCAGCGTCCGCACCCAGACCGTAAACCGTCTCCGTGGGCAGGCCAAGCAATTCACCGGCACGGATGCATCGCGCGCCCGCTGCAATCGACTGTTCTGCACAACCATCGAGAATCATGGCAAGCTGCGCTGTCAGAACGACTCAATACCAAGCACGGCTGCGGCGGCCAGCGCCGTCGCCCGGACTTCAGCGGCGGTCGCACCGGTGACCGTCAGGTGCCCCATCTTGCGCCCCTTGCTGGCCTTGAGCTTGCCGTACAGATGCAAGTGCACGCCCGGCAGCACCAACACCTGGTCCCAGGCCGGCGTGGCGCCATCGCGCCACAAGTCGCCCAGCAGATTGAGCATGACAGCCGGACTGTGCTGACGCGGTTGCACCAATGGCAAGCCGGCCAGCGTGCGCACCTGCAGGTCAAACTGGGACAGATCACAGGCATCCATCGAGTAGTGTCCGCTATTGTGCGGACGTGGCGCGATCTCGTTGACGATCAGGCTGTCGTCCTGCAACACAAAAAATTCGACACACAAGACACCAACGTACTTCAGTTCCTGGGCAATCGCCTTCGTAGCCGCCACCGCTTTTTCCGCCAGCGCCGGTAAAACATTTCCTTCATGGACCTCCGTCACCGCCAGAATCCCGTCGCGATGCAGGTTGAGTTGCAGCGGCAGATTCACCATCGTGCCGTCCCAGCCACGCGCCACGATCACCGAGCACTCGGCCTTGAGCGCGAGCATCTTCTCCAACACACAGGGAACAGCCCCCAGCGCTTTCCAGCCACTGGCCAGTTCAGAGCGGTTCTTAACCCGAATCTGGCCCTTGCCGTCGTAGCCCAACCTGGCGGTCTTCAGGATACCGGGCAGCAGGTCGTCTGCCACGCCCTCCAGTTGTGCCGCTGTCTCGATGACAGCGTAGGGCGCGCAAGCGACGCCGCAGCGCACAAAATGCGCCTTCTCGCGCGTACGGTCCTGCGAAATCGCAACCGCGTCGGCGCCCGGCGCCACCGGTCGCGCCGCACCGAGCGTCATCAGGGCCGCAGCGGGTACGTTTTCAAACTCGGTGGTGATGGCAGCGCAGCGCTGCATCAGTTGCGCCAGTCCGTCTTGATCAAGGTAGTCGGCGCGAATGTGATAGTGGCTGACCAGACCGGCCGGGCTGATCACATCCGGATCCAGCACCACCGTGAAGTAGCCCATGCGCTGCGCCGCCTGCACAAACATGCGCCCCAGCTGACCCCCGCCCATCACGCCAAGGGTCGCCTGCTGGCCATTCACTGCCCCACCGGGCAGAAGCATTGCCCCCACCCTGGTCGCTTCGCGTACTGCGGTGCCCCCCGAGGGGGCCGTGCCTTGCTTGGGGCGGCCCGGCGCGGCGGCGTCTTTCTGGCTCATAGCACCGGCGGCAGCGTCATGCCACGGGCATGTTCGGTCTGTTCGGCGCGAAAGGCTTCAAGCTTTGCACGCAGACCAGCATCCTCGTTGGCCAGCATGGCCACCGCGAACAGGGCCGCATTGGCAGCACCAGCGGCGCCAATGGCAAAAGTCGCCACCGGCACGCCCTTGGGCATTTGCACAATGCTGTGCAGCGAATCAACGCCTGAGAGGTACTTGCTGGGAACCGGCACACCGAGCACCGGCAGCGTGGTCTTGGCCGCCAGCATCCCCGGCAAGTGAGCCGCACCACCAGCGCCGGCGATGATGGCTTTAAGACCGCGCCCCCGCGCAGACTCGGCGTAGGCAAACATATCGTCAGGCATACGGTGCGCCGAAAGGACACGCGCTTCGTGCGCAACCCCAAACTGTTGGAGAATGTGGACTGCGTGTTGCATGGCCTCCCAGTCCGAACTGGAACCCATGACAACGCCGATGTGAATGTGTTTCATAGTGTTGAATTATTACTTACCGCCCCGAGCTAAGGACACTCTGAAAAACCCTGACATCCAACGAGATGCCAGGACGTTAACCGGATATGAAACAAATCAGCCTTGCCACCACCGGATTTGAGCTTGTCACCAAGCGCACCCGAAAACGCGTGTTCCTTGACGAGATGAACCTG
>CAIYGK010000702.1 GCA_903925725.1 uncultured beta proteobacterium
ATCTCTCCGGCCGACAGCTCAATCTCACCTGACAGCGTATTGATCAGCGTCGACTTGCCCGCACCATTGGGTCCGATGACAGCGTGCACGCTGTGACGAGCGAGTTCGAGTGAGACTTTGTCCAGTGCCACCAGGCCGCCCCAGCGTCGCGTGACGCCGAGCGCTCGCAGCAGAATTTCGGACTCACTCATCTTCCGACTCCGCGCCGTGCGCCGTGCCGGCGGCGTTGGAGCGGCCGAACAGGCGCTCGGTCAACTGCTGTGGCACGCCCACCAACCCGCGAGGCAGCAGGGCGACGCTGGCGATGATGGTCAGGCCCAGCCCAAGCTGCCAGTGCTTGGCAAAGTCGCCAAAAACCGCATCTGCTTTGAACAACTCCTCCAGCAGCGCAAAGGCGAAGGCTCCAATGATGGCGCCGCGCAACTGCCCGATGCCGCCCAGGATGATCATGATCAGCACGTTGCCCGAGACATGCCAGCTGATCAGTTCCGGGTTCACATAACCATCCTTCACGGCGAACAGGAAACCTGCCAGTCCGGCAATGCCGCCGGAGATGACAAAGGCCGCCAGTTTGTAGCCAAAGGTTGAAAAACCGGTGGACCGCATGCGCTGCTCGTTGACCCGGATACCGGCCAGGGCGCGGCCAAAGCGCGAGCGCAGCAGCAGTGCCAGAAATCCAAAGACCGTGATCAGGCTAGCCAGCGTGAAGGCATAGAGTGTCAGCGGTTGATCCAGATCGAGCAGGCTGCCCAGCACCGGCTTGATGGTCATGTAGATGCCGTCAGTGCCACCGCCCAGCGGCGTGTCGTGCGCCACGTAGTAGGCCATCTGGGCAAAGGCCAGTGTCACCATGATGAAGTAGACACCACTGGTGCGCAGTGACAGCACGCCTACCAGCAGTGCATAGAGCGCTGCGCCGAGTACACAAGCTGGCAACAACCAGAGCATCGAGGCAGCGCCGCTCTGCGGCGACAGCAGGACCGCAGCGTAGGCACCAATCCCCAGAAACGCCGACTGCCCAAAGCAGACCAGGCCGGTGCCACCCACCAGCAGTTCCAGGCTCAGCGCAAAGACAGCAAAGATCATGATCTTGGTGACCAGGTCGATGCCGTATTTCCCGGCGACTAGCGGAAAGAGGGCCAGCGCGGCAAAGGCCAGAACCGAAAAAATGACTTTGCTGTGCTTCATGGCGATGCGTCTGGGGTCTAGCCGGCCTTGAACAGGCCGCTGGGCTTCCACAGCAGGATCAGCGCCATCATCACGTAAACCAGCACCCCTGAAGCCTGAGGCACAAGCACCTTGCCAAAGGTGTCAACGAAACCAATCAGGAGGGCAGCGAGCAGGGCGCCGCGTATCGAACCGATGCCGCCGATGACCACCACGACAAAGCAGATGATCAGCACCGTGTTGCCCATGCCCGGATAGACCGAAGACACCGGTGCCGCAATCATGCCGGCAAAAACGGCAACCGCCATGCCGGCAGCGAACACCACGCGGTACAGGAACTTGATGTCAATGCCGAGCGACTGCACCATCTCGCGGTTGGTACTGCCGGCGCGGATCATCATGCCCAGGCGCGTGCGCGTGAACACCAGGTACATGCCCAGTGCGAGCATCAGGCAGACCGCCGAGATGAAGAGCCGGTACACCGGGTAGGTCATCAGATCGCTCAGGGGCAGCGTGCCCGACAGGATGGACGGTGGCTGCACACCGTGTACATCATCACCCACCAGCATGCTGCGCAGTTCTTCAAAGACGAGGATCAGGCCGTAAGTCATGAGCACCTGCTGCAGGTGCTCGCGTTCGTACAGAAAACTGAAGAAAGCCCACTCCAGTACATAGCCCGCTATCACTGCGAGCACCAGGCCGACCAGCAGCGTGGCAAAGAAGCCACCGCCAAAGGTGGCTCCCACGATGGGTGCCAGCGCGTACGCCATGTAGGCGCCAATCATGTAGAAGCTGCCGTGCGCCAGGTTGATGACCCCCATGATGCCGAAGATGAGGGTCAAGCCCGACGCCACCAGGAACAGCAGCAAGCCGTACTGCAGCGAGTTCAGGCACTGGATCAGGAAGGTGATCAGGTCCACGGCAGCAGATGACCGCGCTGGCCATCCCATCTCGTCATCGCGAGCGCAGCGTGGCGATCCATGGCTTCAGGGGTCATGGATTGCTTCACTTCGTTCGCAAAGACGATTAAGCGGCGATGACGGGTAAACAGCAGTTTGGAAATTCTTGCCTTCCCTACATTTTGCAGCCGCGCGCCGGATCGGCCAGGCCTTTGATGGCCACACTGACCAGCTTGTTCTCCTTGCCAGTCACCTGACGCAGATAAATGTCCTGCACCGGGTTGTGCGCCTTGGACAGCATGAACGGACCACGTGGGCTGTCGATCTTGGCTTTTTCAACTGCACTGGCAAACTCGGCTTTTTTGCTCAGATCGCCTTTGACTGCGGCCGTGCCAATCGCCAGGATCTGCGCCGCGTCATAGCCTTGCACTGCGTAAACGTCAGGTTGCATCTTGTAGGTCTTGGCGTAGGCCAGGCGGAATGCATTGTCGCGCGCTGTGCCCAGGCTGTCGGCGTAGTGCAGCGTCGTGAACAGGCCGTCGGCGTCGGCACCCTGCGCGTCGAGCGTACCGTCGGTCAGGAAACCGGCACCATACAGCGGGATGCTCTTCTTCAGGCCTGCTGCTGCATAGTCCTTGACGAACTTGACCGCCGCACCGCCTGCGAAGAAGGTGTACACAACGTCAGGCTTGAGCGAGGCAATCTCGGTCAGCAAAGCCTGGAATTCAACACCGGGGAACGGCAGGCTCAGGTCCTTGACGATCTGGCCACCACCCTTCTCGAACGCTTCGCGGAAACCCTTCACGGATTCGTCGCCGGCAGCGTACTTGTGGGTGATGGTGACCGCCTTTTTGGCGCCCTTCTTGATCGCCACTTCGCCCATGGCGTAGGCCGGCTGCCAGTTGCTGAAGGAACTGCGGAAGATGTTGGGTGCGCACATGGCGCCGGTCACGATATCTGCACCAGCGTTCGGAACGATCAGCAGGGTGCCCGTGTCTTTGGCGACCTTGGCCATGGCCATCGCAACGCCCGAGTGCACAGTGCCTACCAGTACGTCGACGTTGTCGCGCTTGACCAGCTTGTTGACGTTGTCGGTCGCCTTGGACGGGTCGGACTCATCGTCGACCTTGACGAACTCGATCTCGCGGCCAGCGATCTTGCCACCCTGTTCTGCGATCTGCAGCCTGAAGCCATTTTCGATGGCAATGCCCAGCGCGGCGTACGTGCCAGTGTAGGGCAGCATCAGGCCGACCTTGATTTTGGCCGGCGTCTGGGCCATGCTCAACGATGCGGCCATGGCGCAGGCGGCAAGCAGGGTGATGCGATGTGCTTTCATAAGAAGTCTCCTCGGTTGTGGTTGTGGACGAATTGTGTCACGGCTTTGATCACTTTTTCAGGCTGATCGCGATGCGGTGAGTGGCCGCAGTTGGCTAGTTCCAGCAACTCGGTGTGGGGCAGGCGTTCGGCGATGCCCTGAATCTGGCGCAGGGTGCCGTATTCGTCATTGAGTCCCTGCAGCGCCAGCAGCGGGCAACGAATCCGGGCGATCTCGGCTTCGATCGACCAGGAACGAAACGCGGGGTTGAGCCAGATCCGGTTCCAGCCCCAAAAGGGCGAGTCGGGGTCGTCATGGTATTTGGCCAGCCGAGCGCGCAGGTCGGTCTCCAGATAGGCTAGACGCGCCAGTTCTATGCTGCTGACAGAAATGTCTTCGACCAGAATGTGCGGCGCGGCGACCACGGCACCAGCTATTGCTGCAGGGAAGTGCGCCGCATAGAGCAGGGCCATCGATCCGCCATCGCTGTGGCCATAAAGCCAGGGTGGCTGCGCCTCAATGTCGACGGCCAGCGTTTTGAGCAGGGCCGGCAACACTTCCAGCGCCTGGCAATGCATGAAGTCGTTGCTCCAGACTTCGTCCGCTGCCCGCGGTGTAGATTGCCCATAGCCTGGCCGGGAATAGACAAGACCGCGCCAGCCGGCGGCGTCGCACAGTTGTTGCGGGAAGTCCTTCCACATGGCAAGGGACCCCAGTCCTTCGTGCAGGAAGACGATGAGGGGCGCGCCGACGCGCTCGGGCGACAGCCACTGGTGCTCGATGCGCACAGCGCGGTCGCGCCAGCGGATTTCAACGAATTCTGAGTCTTTTTGAGCCATCGGTTGCACAATCGGCAAATATGAATTATTGTGCAGGCAGGAACAATAAGGACTGAATTCCTTCATGTCAAGCACGATATCGCCTTTATCAGGGTTAACGACAGGTCCGTCTGAGCCGACGCCGCAAGAGAAGAACCCCTTTCTGGCGGCGCTGGGAGAGCGTGTGCGCGCCCTGCGCTCGCGCCGCGGCATGACGCGCAAGGCGCTGGCGCTGGCTGCGGATGTTTCGGAGCGGCACCTGGCGAACCTGGAGTACGGCGTTGGCAATGCTTCCGTCCTGGTGCTGTTGCAGGTGGCTGGCGCCCTGCAGTGCTCGCTGGGTGAACTGGTGAGCGATGTCACCAGTTCGTCACCGGAGTGGCTCTTGATCCGCGAACTGCTGGGCCAGCGCGACGAGGCCACGCTGCAGCGCGTGCGGGTGATGATCGGTGAACTGCTGGGCACCGGCGGTGGTCAGACCGGGAAGGGCAGTTGCGTGGCCCTGGTCGGCCTGCGCGGCGCCGGCAAATCAACATTGGGCCAGATGCTGGCTGAAGACCTGGATTTTCCCTTTGTCGAACTACGTCGCGAAATTGAAAAATTTGCCGGTTGCAGTGTCTCTGAAATTCAGGCGCTGTATGGCATCAATGCCTACCGGCGCTACGAGCGTCGGGCGCTGGAAGAGGCGATCCAGATCTACCCGGAGGCGGTGATCGCCGTTCCCGGCGGACTGGTGTCGGATGCCGGAACCTTCAACCAGTTGCTGTCGCACTGCTCGACTGTCTGGCTGCAGGCTGACCCCGAGGATCACATGAAGCGTGTCATGGCGCAGGGCGATTTGCGACCGATGGCGGCGAGTCAGGAGGCCATGGCGGACCTGAAGGGTATCCTGGCGGGGCGCGCTGCTTTTTATGCCAAGGCGCAGCTTCGCATTGATACCAGCGCCCAGCCTCTGGCGGCGACTTTCCTTATTCTGCGTGAGCAGGTTAGACGCCTCCTGCAACTGCCGACCTGAGCACTTTTGGGGGCAATGCACGAAATTCCATTTCTTGCTATAGTCTGCATTATGTTGCGTGTGTCGATGTTGTTTGATGCACTTTTATGCTTGTTACTTTGGAGAATTGCCCGTGAGTATTGATCAACGCGTTGAATACCAGACAGACCCTTCCCGTTACAGGCACTGGAAACTTGAGTTTGATGGCCCGGTGGCCACACTGAAAGCGGATTTCGATGAAAACGCGGGCCTGCGCCCGGGCTACAAGCTCAAGCTCAACAGCTACGACCTGGGCGTTGACATTGAGCTGAACGACGCCATCAGCCGGATTCGCTTCGAGCATCCCGAAGTGCGTACGGTGGTCGTGACCAGTGCGAAGGAGAAAGTTTTCTGCTCCGGCGCCAACATCTTCATGCTGGGTGTTAGCAGTCATTCCTGGAAAGTGAATTTCTGCAAGTTCACCAATGAAACCCGCAACGGCCTGGAAGATTCGTCGCGCAACAGCGGCCTGAAGTTCCTGGCCGCCGTCAATGGCGCCTGTGCCGGCGGTGGCTACGAGTTGGCGCTGGCCTGCGACGAAATCATTCTGGTTGATGATCGCTCCAGTGCCGTCAGTCTGCCTGAAGTTCCGCTGCTGGGCGTGCTGCCAGGCACCGGCGGCCTGACCCGGGTCACCGACAAGCGTCACGTGCGCCACGATCTGGCCGATCTGTTCTGTACCAACGTCGAAGGTGTGCGCGGTGAAAAGGCCGTGGCCTGGCGTCTGGTCGATGCCATCGCGAAGCCCGCGGTGTTTGCGCAGAGGGTGCGCCAACGTGCGCTGGAACTGGCAGAGGGCAGTGACCGCCCGGCGGATGGCAAGGGCGTGACGCTGAATCCACTGCAACGTGTGCAGGAAGCCGACGCGCTGCGCTACTCCCATGTGACGGTGGAAATTGATCGCGCCAGGCGCGCTGCCACTTTCACGGTCATTGCGCCGACGGGTCCACAGCCTGCTGACATTGCCGCCATCGAGGCGGCAGGTGACAGCTGGTATCCGCTGGCGATGGCGCGCGAACTCGAAGACGCGATCCTGTCGATGCGCACCAACGAACTCGACATCGGCATCTGGCTGATCAAGACCGAGGGTGCGGTGGCCGATGTGCTGGCCATGGATGCGACGCTGCTGGCGCATCAGGGCTACTGGCTGGTGCGCGAGACCATCGGCCTGCTCCGCCGCACGCTGAGCCGGTTTGATGTGTCATCGCGCAGCCTGTTTGCCTTGATCGAGCCAGGCTCCTGCTTTGCCGGCACGCTGCTGGAACTTGCATTGGCCTGCGACCGCAGTTACCAGTTTGTACTGCCCGACGAAGCGGCACTAGCGCCGCGCATCGCGCTGACCGAGGCGAATTTTGGCCTTTACCCTATGGTGACCGGACAAAGCCGCTTGCAGCGCCGTTTCTACGACGAGCAGGCACCGCTCGAAGCTGTACGTGCAGCCGTCGGACTGTCTCTGGATGGTGCGGCCGCGTTGAAACTCGGTCTGGTCACATCGAGCCCGGACGACATCGACTGGGCCGACGAAGTGCGTATCGCCATCGAAGAGCGCGTCAGCATGTCGCCCGATGCGCTGACCGGCATGGAAGCCAACTTACGCTTCAACAGCCAGGAAAACATGTTCACCCGCATCTTCGGCCGGCTCACGGCCTGGCAGAACTGGATCTTTCAGCGGCCCAACGCGGTCGGTGAAAAGGGTGCACTCAAGGTCTACGGCAAGGGCGAAAAAGTCGCTTTTGACTGGAACCGCGTTTAACTCAATCTCGAACACCACAGGAGCACAGCATGGCCATCAATTACAGCGAAAAAATCCCCAACAACGTCAATCTGAGCGAAGACCGCACACTGCAGCGCGCGCTGGAGCAATGGCAGCCCAACTACCTGCGCTGGTGGGGCGACATGGGTCCGGATGACTCGCAGAATTTCGACGTGTATCTGCGCACCGCGGTCAGCGTGGATCCGCAGGGCTGGGCGCAGTTTGGCCACGTCAAGATGCCGGACTACCGCTGGGGCATTTTTCTGAATCCGGCCGAGACTGACCGCAAGATTCACTTTGGCGATCACATGGGCGAGGCCGCCTGGCAGGATGTGCCCGGCGAGTACCGGGCCAACCTGCGCCGCATCATCGTCACGCAAGGCGACACCGAGCCGGCATCGGTCGAGCAACAACGCCATCTGGGTCTGACCGCGCCCAGCCAGTACGACCTGCGCAACCTGTTTCAGGTCAACGTCGAAGAGGGACGCCATCTGTGGGCCATGGTTTACCTGCTGCACAAGTTCTTTGGCCGCGATGGCCGCGAGGAGGGCGAAGCCCTGCTGGAGCGGCGCAGCGGCCAACAGGATAACCCGCGCATCCTGCAAGCCTTCAACGAAGAAACGCCCGACTGGCTGAGCTTCTTCATGTTCACCTACTTCACTGATCGCGACGGCAAGTTCCAGCTCTGCGCGTTGGCTGAGAGCAGCTTTGACCCGCTGGCGCGAACCACCAAGTTCATGCTGACCGAAGAGGCACACCACATGTTTGTCGGCGAGTCTGGTGTCAGCCGTGTTATCGCACGCACCTGCCAGGCCATGAACGATCTCAAGACCGACGATGTGACCAAACTGCGTGCCGCCGGCGTGATTGACTTGCCTACCCTTCAGCGCTACCTTAATTTCCATTTCAGTGTCACCATTGACCTGTTTGGCTCTGACGAGTCGAGCAACGCCGCCACCTTCTACAGCACGGGTCTGAAAGGGCGCTATGAAGAAGGCAAGCGCACCGACGACCATGTGCTCAAGGGCAGCACTTACAAGGTGCTGGCAGTGCAGGGCGGCCAGTTGGTCGAGCGTGAAGTGCCCATGCTCAATGCACTCAACGAAGTGCTGCGCGACGACTACATCAAGGACTCCATCGGCGGCGTGCAGCGCTGGAACCGTGTTATCGAGAAAGCGGGCATTCCGGTGCGCCTGAACGTGCCGCATAAGGCGTTTCACCGCAACATCGGTGCGCTGGCCAATGCCAAGGTATCGCCCGATGGCCGTGTGCTGTCGGAGCAGGAGTGGCAGGCCAATGCGGACCAGTGGCTGCCGAGCGCGACCGACAAGGCTTTTGTCGCCAGCCTGATGGGGCGTGTTGTGGCACCCGGTCAATTCGCCAACTGGATTGCGCCGCCTATCGTCGGCATCAACCGCCAGCCGGCCGACTTCGAGTACGTGCGTTTTAACTGATGGCGGCAGCCATGTCGGACAACCAGCCCTTGCGCCAGCATCTGATTGACCCCGAGGTTTGCATCCGCTGCAATACCTGCGAGGCCACCTGCCCGGTGGCGGCGATCACGCACGATGACCGCAATTACGTGGTCGATGCGGCCAAGTGCAATATGTGCATGGCCTGCATTTCGCCCTGTCCGACCGGTTCCATCGACAACTGGCGCGTGGTGGCGCGCGCGCAGGCCTACAGCGTGGATGCGCAGCTTGGCTGGGACGAACTGCCGTTGGAACTTAGCGTTGAGCAACTGGCGCAACAGGGGCTGATCACGGACGCTGTAACAGCGGAGGATGAGTCAGCGGCACCGGCGATGGTGGTCGATGCGACGAGTGCAGGTGTGGAATCCAGCACAGCGAACTTCGCTTCCACCGTACCTCCATGGTCGGCTGCGCACGCCTACACCAACCTGTACGGCCCGAAGGCTGCAGAAAAGTTCGTCACCGCCACGGTAGCCGGCAATGTTCGCGTGACCAAGGTCGGGCAGGACTACGACACGCACCACGTTGTACTGGACTTCGGTGCCATGCCGTTTCCGTTTCTGGAGGGGCAGTCGATTGGCATCATTCCGCCGGGCATGGACGATCAGGGGCGTCCCCATCATGCACGCCAGTACTCGATCGCCAGCCCACGCAATGGCGAGCGACCCGGTTACAACAATCTGGCACTGACGGTCAAGCGCGTGCTCTCTGACCACCAGGGCAGGCCGGTGCGCGGCGTGGCCTCCAACTATGTGTGTGACCTGAGTCCGGGTGACAAGGTACAGGTCATAGGACCTTTTGGTTCGAGCTTCCTGATCCCCAATCACCCGCGCTCGCACATCGTCATGATCTGCACCGGTACCGGCAGTGCTCCCATGCGTGGCATCACTGAATGGCGGCGGCGATTGCGGCGTGATGGCGCCGGGCCGTCCCAAGCCAGCACAGCCCCCTCGGGGGGCAGCGAGCCGCTTAGCGGCGGAGCGTGGGGGCCTGGTCCGGGGAAATTTGAGGGCGGCAAGTTGATGCTGTTCTTTGGCGCGCGCAGCCAGGAAGAGTTGCCCTACTTCGGGCCGCTGCAAAAACTGCCCAAAGATTTCATCGACATCAGCTTTGCGTTCTCGCGCACGCCAGGCCAGCCCAAGCGCTACGTGCAGGACCTGATGCGCGAACGCGTCGCCGACCTGGCGCCGCTGCTGGCGGACCCGAACGCCTACTTCTATGTCTGCGGTCTCAAGAGCATGGAGCAGGGCGTGCTGCTGGCCCTGCGCGACGTGGCACAGCAGGCCGGGCTATCGTGGGACGCGGTTGGCGCAGCGCTCAAGCGTGATGGGCGCTTGCACATCGAGACCTATTGATCTGCTGCGCAGACACCGGATAACTATGCACCCAACCCTGCAATTGGGCCATCGCGCGCCCTAGAACCCCGGCACTGGCTCGCCAAGCATCTTGGCACGCGCAAACACGTAGGGCACGGACCCAAGCGCCAGCAGTTCGTCGTGGAAGCGACGCTCGCTGAAGGCCGCGCCTAGTTTCTTCTTGTAGTCGCGCTTGAGGGCCAGGATCTGTTCCTTGCCGGCAAAATAGCAGATCAGTTGCGCCGGCCAGTTCACCGCGCGCTGAACGTCCGGGTCAATCACTGCCTTGCCCGGCTCAGCGTGCGCCTTCCAGTCGGCCGCCTGCTGCAGAGTCCAGATGCCGGTCTCGATCTTCACGTCGTAGATAACGCGCCGGATGCGAAAGCGCCAACTGCGCAGCGTGTTGACCTGGGCTTCGATCGACGTCCCGAGTCCGCCCTGCTCCCACATCAGCTGCTCGGCGTAAAGCGCCCAACCCTCGTTCTGCACCGCATCCTGCAGCAGGCTGCGCAGTGGATCCGGATTCAGGCGTGCGATCGCGAGTTGCAGGTGATGCCCGGGCACACCTTCGTGAACGGCATACGGCCCCATGCTGGTGAGCTGATAGAGCGCTGCGCTGCGCACCCGCTGCTCGCGCTCGGCGGCCGACATCTCCGGCTTGAAGTGCTCGACGTTCCACCAACCGGTGTCTTCGGGCAGAAAGGGCGGTGGCGGGTTCATGCTGCCGCCATCGCCAGTCAGCGGCACCATCGCGTCTGGCGTCACGCGTGCACGCACCGGGCCAACGCCGGCCGGGATGGTGACGAAGCCAGCCGCTTCGATTGCAGCGCGGTTGTGGGTCTGGACGCCGTCATAGAGGGCAAGCAGGGATGCTTGGGTCAGCTCGGCAGCAGTCTGTTTGAGTTCCGGCGACAGCGCGGCCACACGTGGCAGCTTCGGCACCAGCGTTGCGAGATCGGCATCAACCGTGTCGAGCTTGTGCTCAGCCAGTGCCAGCAGCGCGGCCGGGTCCCATGGCAGCAGGCTCGCGTGCTTCAAGCGCCACGTATAGTTCTGGGTTCCCACCACCTGGAACGGCTGTGGGTGCTGCGTCGATTTGAGTTTGTGGCGGTAAGCTGCCAGTGCAGCCAGCGCCGCGTCTGCGCCGTCCAGGGTGCGGCTGTTGAGCATCGACACGATGCCGTCGATCAGTCCCAGCGCCACTTCTGCATCCACCCGCGTTGGCACGCAGAGCTCCCGCATCTCGGCAAGCACCGCCGGGATGCGGCTGTTGATGGTGGCCAGCGCGTCGGTGCGCGTGGGTGCGTAAGTCAGGATCGCGATGTAGTTGTTGGCGATTGTCTCAAGCCATGCGGCAGGGCGGTGCCGGTACAACTGCTCGACG
>CAIYGK010000703.1 GCA_903925725.1 uncultured beta proteobacterium
ATGAATTGGAAGCCTTCAGGCAACGTAAGTTGACCGAGAAGCCAAAATGGGGCACCAAGGAAGCAAAACGACTTGAAATCGAGCGCGTGCGCTGTCAATCAGCGTGCAACACTTTCCAGATTAGGGGTGGAAACAGCGTCCAATAGTTTCCACCTCAGTATGTAACCATCCGGCGTTTTGGCCGGAGGTATCTGGAGTGTTTTATATGGACATCATTTACGAGATTCGCAGGCGTCATTTAGTACAAAAGCAAACGATCACAGAAATAGCCCGCGACATGGGGCTATCCCGCCCGACCGTACGCAAACATCTCAACACCGTTGAAGAACCCAAGTATGTTCGGGTGCAGCCTACCGCCCCCAAGCTGGGGCAATTTGCAGAACAACTCTTGAAATGGCTGGAAGAAGAATCCAAACTTCCCCGATCACGTCGCCGTTCCGGCCAGCGGCTCTTTGAGGGACTGCAGGAAGTCGGCTACCTTGGTGCATACGATAGCGTGCAACGTTTTGTACGACGCTGGAAGTCTGGCAATCAAGGGCCGAAGCTAACAGAAGCCTTCGTGCCACTCCAGTTTCAGCCCGGTGATGCCTGCCAGTTTGACTGGAGCCAAGAGCAAGTTGAGTTGGGCGGTATATTTCAGACCATTAAAGTGGCGCACTTCCGCATGGCCTACAGCCGCCAGATGTTTGTCGTAGCCTACCCAAGAGAAATGCAGGAAATGGTGCTCGATGCACATAGTCGCGCCTTTGTCTTCTTCGGTGGCGTGCCCGCGCGTCTGATTTACGACAACCTTAAGACCGTAGTCGATGCAGTGTATGTGGGTAAAGAGCGTCAATTCAATCGGCGCTTCTTAACGCTGGCCAATCATTACCTGTTTGAACCGGTTGCATGCACGCCGGCCTCCGGCTGGGAGAAAGGGCAAGTTGAGAATCAAGTGGGTAATGTACGGGAATGGCTGTTTACACCCCTCGCACGCTTTGCCTCATTTGCCGATTTGAATGACTGGCTCGCTACCCGTTGCAAAGAATTGGCGCAGCGTAATCATCCCACACAGAAGCAACGCAGCATTGCAGAATGCTTCACAGATGAACAGTCATTGCTACGTCCGATCACGGCGCACTTTGATGGCTACGTCGAACACATGATGCGAGTTTCTTCAACCTGCCTGATCAAGGTAGATCGCAATCGCTATAGCGTTCCTGCCAGCGTCGCCGGTCAGGCAGTATCGGTTCGTACCACAGCAGATCAGATTCGTGTCGTGGCACATGGAGAGGTGATCGCCGCGCATCAAAGAGTATTTGGGCGAGACCAATTGGTTTGTGATCCTTGGCATTACTTGCCGGTGCTGGAGAAGAAGCCTGGGGCATTACGCGATGGTGCACCATTTGTGGCGTGGGATTTACCTAAACCTATTCAGACGGTACGTGACCGTATTCTGAAACAGCCTAAAGGGGATCGTGCCTTTGTCGAGTTGCTCATGCTGGCAGGTGAGGCGGGGCTCGATGCGCTCACCGTCGCCTGTGAGTTGACACTGGAAGGTGGTGTTATCAGTGCGCCTATTGTGATGAATGAATTACGCCGACTCATCGCACCGCATTTACCCTCAATCGCTATTAACGTACCGGATGGGATTGCCCTGACGACTGAGCCTCTGGCCAATTGCCAGCGTTATGACCATTTGCTGGGAGCCGCCAATGTCCATTGATCACGCAACCAGCTTAAAGGCGCTGCAACTTTATGGTATGGCAACGGCATGGAGTGAGTTGCAAGCAGAGAAGCCTAAACAAGTTCACCGGCCAGAGAGCTGGATGGATCGCCTAATTGCGGCAGAGCAAACGGAACGGCAACTCAAAAGCCTGCGCTACCAACTCAAAGCGGCGCGCTTCCCGATCCATCGGGATTTGCTTGGCATTGACTGGACTGAAACACCACTGTCGCAAGCTGTCGTTGAACAATTGGCGAGTGCTGCTTTTATGGAAACTGCTCACAACCTAATTCTGGTAGGTGGAACAGGTACGGGCAAGTCGCATCTGGCTACGGCTATCGGAGTCGCGGCCATTCACAAAGGCAAAAGGGTGCGATTCTTCAATGCGGTCGATTTGGTTAATCAGTTAGAGCGAGAAAAAAGCCAAAATCGTGCGGGCAATCTGGCGAAGCAGCTTTGCCTTGTGGATGCGGTGATTCTAGACGAGCTTGGTTATTTGCCATTTCCGGCATCAGGTGGCGCATTGCTGTTCCATCTCATCAGTCATCTTTATGAGAAGACCTCGTTGATCATCACTACGAATCTATCATTTAGTGAGTGGGGGCAAGTGTTCGGCGATGCCAAGATGACCACGGCCCTACTGGATCGCATTACTCATCACTGTGACATCATGGAAACGGGTAATGATTCCTTCCGGTTCAAGCATCGCAAAAGTCGGACTCAGAAAACTGAAAAAGTGGAAAAAGCTGGACGCTGATTAGTGGAAAGTATTGGACGCTGATTGACAGTATTGACTGAGGGGACGTGGTCGAGGATACTTCGATAAGTGCGATTGGATTTCCTATCCTTTATCCTTCGCATTGAAGAAACGGATCAAATTCCGTCCATCCTCTTTGGCCTGGTACATCGCCATGTCGGCCCACTTGATGATGTCTTCCTGACTTGCTTCGTGGTCGACAAACAACACTACGCCGATACTCGACGTGCAATGATGCTCAACCGTGCTTTTCGCATTGTCATTCTGC
>CAIYGK010000704.1 GCA_903925725.1 uncultured beta proteobacterium
CGACGATCCCGGCCAAGTCCGTGAAAGAGTTGATTGCGCTGGCCAAGCAGCAACCGGGTAAGCTGTCTTTTGCTTCGGCGGGCGTGGGCACTGGCGGCCATCTTTCGGGCGAGTTGTTCAAGATGCTGGCCCAGGTGAATCTGCTGCATGTGCCTTATAAAGGCGTGGCCCCGGCGCTGGTCGACGTGATGGGCAATCAGGTGTCGATGACCTTCGGCAGCATCATGTCGTCGCTGCCGCATATCAAGGACGGCAAGCTGCGTGCGCTGGCGGTGACCAGCCTGACGCGCTCGCCAGCGGTCTCCGAACTGCCCACCATGGACGCAGCCGGCGTGAAGGGCTACGAGTCGGAAACCTGGTACGGACTGCTGGCGCCGGCCGACACGCCGCCCGATATCGTCAACCGCCTGTCGCGTGAAGTGGCGGCGATTTTGAAATTGCCGGAAGTGGCCCGAAAGCTCGAGGGCGAAGGGGTTGAAATCAGGGGCAGCACGCCGCAGGAATTTGGCCGCTTCATCCAGTCCGAGATTGGCAAGTGGGCCAGCGTGATCAAGGCTGCCGGCATTCAGCCAGAGTAGTCGCTTTTTTGCCTTTGCCTCAGTCTTTCGCTTTGGGCGCGATCCAGCCCTCACGCTCGAGCAAGGGGTAGAGTCCGCCGGCCTTGAGCAAGTCCAGCAAACGTGCGGGCAAACCGATGGCCGGCAGGCTGGTGTTTCGCGTCAGGTTGCGTACCGTGCAGGCATCGAAATCGACTTCGGCAACATCGCCTTCGTCAAACGCGTCAAACACGCCGGGACATTCCATCGCCGGAAAAGCGAAGTTGACGCAATTGCGAAAAAACAGCCCGTTCAGCGAACTGGCCAGCATGCAACCGAGCCCGACGTTTTTCAGCGAACGTGCGGCTGGCCGGCTTGAACCCATACCAAAATTTTCGCCGCCGATCAGGATATCACCCGGCTGTACTTGATCCACCCAGCCTGGACGATTGGCCTTGAAGACAAAGCGTGCCTGCTCTGCAGGCGTCAGGAAAAAAGCGAGGTTGGGCAGGATCAGATCAGTGTTGATGTTGTCGCCGACTTTCCAGACTCGGGCGGTAAATTTCATAAGGTTCCTGACGGGACGGTTAGGCAGATGACGCGCGGTCTCAGCCGAGAAAATGACGTGGATCGGTAATCATGCCGCGCACTGCGGACGCTGCGACCGTGGCCGGCGAGCCCATGTAGATGCGCGCGCTCGGATCGCCCATGCGGCCCTTGAAGTTGCGCGTCGATGCCGTGATACAGGTCTCGTTGGGCCCGAGCACACCCATGTGGCCACCCCCACAGGCGCCGCAGGTGGCCGGCGTAACGACTGCGCCAGCGTCCATCAGCGTCTCGATGATGCCCAGACGCAGCGCTTCGCGATACACCGTCTGAGAACCGGGCGTGATGATCAGGCGCACCTTGTTTGATACCTGGCGGCCTTGGAGAATCTGCGCGGCCAGTTGCAGGTCATCGAGCGTGCCGTTGGCGCACGAGCCGATGAAGGCCTGGTGGATAACCGTTCCTTCGGCCGCCGAAACCGGTTGCGAGTTCTTGACGACCGTGTCGGGAAAGGCCACCAGCGGTTCGAGCGCGCCCAGGTCGACCTTGCGTACCGCCGCGTAGCGCGCGTCCGCATCGGCGTAGACTGGCGTAAAAGGCGCCGGGTTGCGTGTCCGCACCCAGTCGAGCATCAGTGCGTCAGGTTCGAAGGTAGCGAACTCTGCCGACAGTTCGGCCGACATGGTGGTGATGGTCTTGCGCGCATTGATGCTCAGGTTCGCCAGACCAGAGCCGCCGTATTCGACATTCATGGTGGCGTGGTCGCCATACTGGCCGGCAATTTGCAGGAAGGCATCCTTGGTGGTGACGGCCGGCGACAACTTGCCTTCGAGCTCG
>CAIYGK010000705.1 GCA_903925725.1 uncultured beta proteobacterium
GCAACAACTGGATCGGCGGCAACTGCACTGTCAGTTGCATGCTGATGGGCGTGGGTGCGCTCTACAAGGCAGGTCTGGTCGAATGGATGACCAGCATGACCTACCAGGCGGCATCAGGTGGCGGCGCACAGCATATGCGTGAGCTGCTGACCCAATTTGGCACACTCAATGCGGAAGTCAGGGCCTTGCTTGACGATCCGAAATCTGCCATTTTGGAAATTGATCGCAAGGTGCTGGCCAAGCAGCAATCTTTGAGCGGCGCCGAGACGGCCAACTTCGGTGTGCCGCTGGGTGGCAACCTGATCCCCTGGATCGACAAGGATCTCGGCGGTGGCGTCAGCCGCGAAGAGTGGAAGGCCGGCGCCGAAGCCAACAAGATTTTGGGACAAGGTCCGGGTTTCGGTACTGCCTCGGTCCCGGTGGATGGCTTTTGTGTGCGGGTCGGCGCAATGCGCTGCCACAGTCAGGCACTGACCTTCAAACTCAAGAAAGACGTACCCACCGCCGACATTGAAGCCATGATCGCCGCCGACAACGCTTGGGTCAAGGTCGTTCCCAACACGCGGGAGGCAACGCTGCGCGACCTCACGCCGGTGGCCGTCACGGGAACTCTGGGTATTCCGGTTGGGCGCGTGCGCAAGCTCGCCATGGGACCAGAGTACGTTGGTGCGTTTACCATTGGTGATCAGCTATTGTGGGGTGCGGCAGAGCCCTTGCGCCGAATGCTGCGTGTATTGCTGGCGGCCTGAGCCGGGGTTGACGCGAGTGCCAGATATGTTATGGTCTGCTTCCAATTTTCGGAATCGAGGGATTGTGACGGAAAATGAAACCTCTTTTCAAGCAGTCTGAAAAAGCGGAGCTCACCAATTGATTGCTAAATCACATCGCTGGCATCAAGTCGCCGTTGCGGCAGTTGCCCTGTGCGGCCTGTGGGGATCCGGCGCCATGGCGCTTTCGCTTGGCCGTATTACGGTCCAGTCTGCGCTGGGTGAACCGCTGCGTGCCGAGGTCGAACTACTCGACATCAATGCCGAAGAAGCGGCTTCACTCAGACCTTCCGTTGCCTCACCCGAAAGTTTCAAAGCGGCCGGGCTTGATTACAACCCGGCCCTGGCAACACTTCAGACGAGCCTGCAGAGGCGCCCCGATGGTCGTCCCTATATTCGGTTGATTGGTGAGCGCGCAGTCAACGATCCATTTGTCGACCTGATTCTTGAGACCAGATGGTCCAGTGGCCGGATTGTTCGCGACTACACGCTCTTGTTCGATCCGCCCAATCTACGGGCAGGCGGCGCCGCGGCGCCGCTGCCTGCGCAGGTCAGCGCGCAAGTCGTTCCCCGGCCAACGAATGCCGCAAGCCCGGTAGCCGCGCCGACGCCAGTTGCTGCAGCGTCCGGCAGCAGAACACCGGTGCAGCCCCCCGGACCAGCCTCGTCCGCCGTGCCACGCGCCCAGGTTCCGGCTGCACCCGCAATGACGGCGACCAGAGTCAGTGTCAAACCGGGCGACACGGCCAGCAAGATCGCCGCCGCGACCCGACCTGGAAATGTGTCCCTTGATCAAATGCTGGTTGCCTTGCTTCGCGCCAATCCGGCCTCCTTCATGGGCGAGAATGTCAACCGCATCAAAGCGGGCGCCATTCTCGACGTTCCAACCGCTGATCAGGCGGCAATCACACCTGCGCCAGAGGCGGCTCAATTGATAGTTGCGCAAAGCAGGGATTTCAACGAGTTTCGTCGAAAGCTGGCACAGAGCGCTCCTGATACGCCCTTGATAGCAGCTGATCGCCTGGCCTCTGGCACCATCGAAGCACGTGTCGAAGAAAAGAAAACGATTGCCACAGCGCCAGACAAATTGACCCTATCCAAGGGAGTGATCGAAAAGGTCTCTGCCGAGGATAGAGTCGCCAAGGAACGCAGCGCCAAGGACGCCGCCGACCGTGCGGCCGAGTTGGCGAAAAATATCAGTGATCTTGGAAAGCTTGGAAGCGCTACCGGCGCTGCGGCTACTCCCGCATCCGGCACGGCCTCATCAAGTGTGACAGCTGGCGCACCACCTCAGCCGCTTGACACTGGCGCCAAGGCGCTACCAACGGCAGTCGCAAGCGGCGTCAAGGTGACGCCGCCGGTGGCGACCAAGCCGGCAACTGGCGTGCTCGACAGCTTGTTTGAAGATCCGCTGTTACCCGTCGGCGTCGCGGCGAGTCTGATCGGATTGCTGGCGATTTTTGGCATCTATAGATCTCGCCAGCGCAACAACCGGACTCAGTCCGATAGCGTCATGATCGAGAGTCAAGTCCGTCCAGACGCCTACTTTGCCGCCAGCGGCGGCCAAAATGTAGACACCAATCAAGGAGCGGAAACCGGCTCTTCCCTGGTTTCTGCGCCCGGCCAACTCGAAGGCGTGGGTATCCACGACGTGGACCCAGTTGCGGAAGCGGATGTTTACCTGGCTTACGGACGCGATTTGCAGGCCGAGGAAATACTGAAGGATGCACTGCGAGACGCTCCGGAACGCATTGCCATTCATCAAAAGTTGCTCGAACTCTTTGCCAAACGCCGCGATGCCAAATCGTTTCAACACATCGCTGCGAAAGCCTTTAGATTGACCGACAGCGAGAGCCTCGAGTGGCAGCGGATACGCGAGCTCGGCCTGAGCATTGACCCGGGCAATCCGCGCTACCTGCCTGGTTGGCAGCCCGCAGAAGCCGAGGGCAAGCCCTCCATGCCAGCGCCGCTCGAAGCGACCTCCACCCGACCAGGCGGATTGACCCAGGCCAATGCTCCAGTCGATCTTGATCTTGATCTTGATTTTTCTATCGATGACGAGACTGAAGAACCGATCGGAGAAACCAGCGCCAGTGTGGCCGAGACAGCCCCTTCGGGTCTTTCGGCGTCGCCAAGTATTAACGCACCTCCAGCTCCAGCTCCAGCCCCTGCCAAGCCTGAGGCACCTGATTTCGATATGCTGAAGTTCGACCTTGGCTCCCTGTCGCTTGACTTGGGAGAGGATGCCGCAGCAGAGGCGAGCAATGAACCAGCCCCGGCTGAAGATCCCTTGGCCACGAAGCTTGCACTGTCTGAAGAGTTCGTTGCCATCGGAGACGTGGAGGGTGCCCGAGCACTGATAGAAGAAGTCATTGCCGAAGCCACTGGCGACATCAAGCTCAAGGCAAAAGCGGCCTTGAGCGATCTTCAGTCGCTGTGATCGCGCTGTGCGTTTGGCACTTGGCATCAGCTACAACGGCCATGCCTATCAGGGTTGGCAAAGCCAGTTGTCGGGTCAAACCATTCAGGACAAGCTCGAACTTGCGCTGAGCAAGTTCTGCTCTCTCAAGGTATCAACCCTGTGCGCCGGTCGCACCGACGCTGGTGTGCATGGTTTGATGCAGGTGGCCCACTTCGACACCGGGCTTGATCGCACCACGTCCTCCTGGGTACGCGGCACCAACTCCTATTTACCGCGAGACATCGCGGTTCAATGGGCACAACCTGTACCTGATGAATTTCATTGTCGCGCCAGCGCCCTGTCACGTCGCTACGCCTATGTGCTGCTGGAGTCGCCCGTCCGCCCCAGCATCGACAACGGCCGGGTCGGCTGGGTTTTTGCGCCGCTGGACCAGAACGCAATGCAGCAGGCCGCCCTGCACTTGCTGGGTGAGCACGACTTCACATCCTTTCGCGCCTCTGCCTGTCAAGCCCTGACTCCGGTGAAGACCTTGCACCGTCTTGATATATCCCGGCGCGGTGCCTACTGGCGCTTTGACTTTGAAGCCAATGCATTCCTGCACCACATGATTCGCAATATCGTGGGCTGCCTGTTGCTCGTTGGGCAGGGCAAACGACCGCCACGGTGGCTGCACGATGTGCTGCTGGAACGCAATCGTGACGCAGCAGCGCCCACCTTTTCACCCGATGGACTGTATTTTCTGGGGCCCCGCTACGCTGCCCATTGGGGCCTACCCGAAAAGACCGCTGCTTTTGACGGTCTGCCATGAACAGGCGTACCCGAATCAAGGTCTGTGGGCTGACGCGCGAGGCCGATATCGACGCCGCAGTTGCTGCGGGCGTCGATGCGCTGGGCTTTGTGCTGTATGAGAAGAGTCCGCGCCATGTGTCAATCCATCGCGCTGCCGAATTGGCCTCCCGCTTGCCGCCATTTGTGACGCCTGTCCTGCTCTTTGTCAACGAGACAAGTCACAGGATCCACGAGGCCTGCACGGCCATTCCCGGAGCCACGCTGCAATTGCATGGTGATGAAACGCCGGCGCAGTGTCTGGCGGCGAGCCAGGGCGGGAAATTTCCCTATGTGCGGGTCGCCCACATACCGCCAGGCCAGGCCGCGCAGCAGTTTGATCTCGTAAAATACGCACTTGATTACTCGGGAGCCTTGGCTATCCTGCTCGACGCACAGGTCGACGGGTATGGTGGTTCGGGACAAACATTCAATTGGTCACTGCTGCCTCCAAACGTCAACGCTCACCTCGTCTTGAGTGGTGGGCTCAGCGCTGCAAACGTGGGCGACGGCATCTTGCGTTTGCGCCCACGCTGTCTTAGCCTGGCCGTCGATGTGAGCTCGGGTGTCGAATGCACGGGCCCTGGCAACAAGGGTCTGAAGGACCCGGAAAAGATCCACCAATTTGTGGCCGCCGTGCGCGCGGCCGACCAAGCATGAACCTCTACCAGCAGCCTGACCCGCGTGGTCACTTCGGAATTTACGGTGGCAGTTTCGTATCGGAGACGCTGACTTTCGCCATCAGCGAGCTCACGGCTGCCTACGCCCGCTATCAGCATGACCCCGCCTTTGTTGCAGAGTTCAACAACGAATTGGCGCACTTTGTCGGCCGCCCTTCGCCGGTCTATCACGCCGCCCGCATGAGCCGTGAGCAGGGTGGCGCACAAATCTTCCTCAAACGCGAAGACCTGAACCATACCGGCGCCCACAAGATCAACAACACCATCGGTCAGGCCATGCTGGCCAAACGCATGGGCAAACCACGCGTGATAGCCGAAACCGGTGCCGGCCAGCACGGCGTGGCTACGGCCACCATCTGTGCCCGCTACGGGCTGCAGTGTGTGGTCTACATGGGCAGCGAAGATGTCAAGCGCCAAAGCCCCAATGTCTACCGCATGAAGCTGCTCGGTGCCAGCGTGGTCCCTGTCGAGAGCGGCAGTCGCACCCTCAAGGACGCACTGAACGAGGCCATGCGCGACTGGGTGGCCAATGTCGATAACACCTTCTACATCATCGGCACAGTGGCCGGCCCTCACCCCTACCCGATGATGGTGCGCGACTTCCAGAGCGTCATCGGCAACGAATGCCTGGTGCAAATGCCAGAGATGCTGCAAGCACAGGGATGCTCCAATGCGCAACCCGATGCGGTGGTGGCCTGTGTTGGCGGCGGCAGTAATGCAATGGGCATTTTTTACCCCTACATTGACCACGCCGGCACACGCCTGATCGGTGTCGAAGCGGCCGGTGAAGGTATAGATTCGGGCCGACACTCCGCTTCGCTGCAACGCGGCAGTCCGGGCGTTCTGCATGGCAACCGAACCTATGTGCTGCAGGATGAAAACGGACAGGTTACCGAAACGCACAGCATCAGCGCAGGACTGGACTACCCGGGCGTCGGACCGGAACACGCCTACCTCAAGGACATCGGTCGCGCTGAATACGTGGGCATCACAGACCAGGAAGCCTTGCAGGCCTTTCACTACCTGTGCCGTACCGAGGGCATCATTCCCGCCCTGGAATCGAGCCATGCTGTGGCCTATGCCATGAAGCTGGCAAAGACCATGCGAACCGACCAGTCCATTCTGGTCAATCTGTCCGGGCGCGGCGACAAGGACATCGGTACCGTGGCCGATCTCTCGAACGCCGACTTTTACTGTCGCCCGAGTTGTACCGGGCAGGCTGTCAAGGGTGGCCAGACCGCTGTGAAGGCGACCCGATGAGCCGCATCGCCGCCACCTTCAACCAACTCCAGGCCAGCGGCCGCAAGGCGCTTATTCCTTACGTGACCGCTGGTTTCCCGTTTCCGGACATCACTCCGGGGTTGATGCACGCGATGGTCGCGGGCGGTGCCGACGTGATCGAACTCGGTGTACCCTTTTCCGACCCCAGCGCCGATGGTCCGGTGATTCAAAAGGCGGGCGACAAGGCGTTGGCCGAGGGTGTCGGGATGGTTCAGGTGCTGGCCATGGTTCGGACTTTTCGCGAAACCGACAAGGTCACGCCGGTGGTTCTGATGGGCTACGCGAATCCGGTGGAACGCTACAACCAGAAACATGATCATCTTGACGGCAAGAGCGCTTTTGTGACGGATGCCGCGCAGGCCGGCGTCGACGGCGTGCTGATCGTTGACTACCCACCGGAAGAGTGTGAAGGATTTGCCGCTGAACTCAAGGCACACGGATTGGACCTGATCTTTCTGCTGGCACCCACCAGCACCGATGAGCGCATGCGCCAGGTCGCTGCAGTGGCTAGCGGCTATGTCTACTACGTCTCTCTCAAGGGCGTGACAGGTGCTGGCACACTCGACACCGATGCCGTTGCTGCCATGCTGCCGCGCATCCGCAGACATGTCAGCATCCCGGTAGGAGTAGGTTTTGGCATCCGGGACGCAGCCACGGCTTGCGCCATTGGTAAAGTTGCCGATGCGGTGGTGATCGGAAGCAAAATCATCCAACTGATTGAGTTGCAGTCCAGAGAGCAGGTCGGCCCCGTCGCACAGCGCTTTCTGAGTGAAATTCGCACGGCGCTGGATTCATAGTTTATGACTGACAATCTGCATCAGGCAGTCGTTACCACGTATTGAGGAAACTCCATGAGTTGGCTTGAAAAACTTCTACCGCCCAAGATACAGCACACCGATCCGGCCGACCGACGCAGCGTGCCCGAAGGGCTATGGATCAAATGCCCAAGCTGCGAGACCGTGCTCTACAAGACCGATCTGGAACAGAACCAGAATGTCTGCCCCAGTTGCAGTCACCACCATCGCATCGGGGCGCGCGCGAGGCTCAATGTGTTTCTGGACAACGAGGGTCGCTTCGAAATTGGCCAGGAAGTCTTGCCCGTCGACGCACTGAAGTTCAAGGACAGCCGCAAGTACCCGGAGCGTCTGAAGGAAGCGATGGAAAACACCGGCGAAACGGATGCACTGGTCGTCATGGGCGGGGCGGTACACGGCATCGCGCTGATGGCCGCCTGCTTTGAATTCGAATTCATGGGTGGCAGCATGGGTTCCGTGGTGGGTGAGCGCTTTGTGCGCGGCGTGCACACAGCCATCGAGCAGAAGATTCCTTTTGTCTGCTTCACTTCAACCGGAGGTGCACGCATGCAGGAGGGTCTGCTGAGCCTGATGCAAATGGCCAAGACGAACGCCTCGTTGACCAGACTCGCCAAGAAAGGATTGCCCTTCATCAGCGTACTGACGGACCCGACCATGGGCGGCGTCAGTGCCGGATTCGCCTTCCTGGGCGACGTGGTGATTGCCGAACCGAAGGCACTGATTGGATTCGCCGGACCGCGTGTGATCGAGTCCACCATGCGGGTGGCTCTGCCAGAAGGTTTTCAGCGAGCGGAATTCCTGCAGACCAAAGGGGCCATCGATCTGATCTGCGATCGCCGCGAACTGCGCAAGACGATTGCCAGCGCGTTGGCGATTCTGCAGCGCCAGCCCGCCGACGCCGTGAATTAGCTTCAGTTCAACCGACCTGCAGGGCAAGCGTCTGCAGGTTGCTCAGCACGATACCGGCGATCTGCAACAGCACCAGCAGCACGAGCGGCGACAGGTCCACACCCCCAACCAGCGGTAGCAGACGGCGGATAGGCTGTAATGGTGGCGCGCAAAGTCGTTCTATCAAATCCGAGACAGGTGACCTGGTCGGCATCCAGGACAACACCGCATAAACAATGACGAGCCCGGTAAGCGCTGAAATCACCAGGCGCAGCAAGCCAAAGCCGGCCAGAATCGGAAGCAGGAACAAACTGCCATGCGCTCCGGCGAGCAGCCAGAGCAGCAGAAACTGCGTTAGTTCCAGCAGGAGCGCAGCAAGCAGGCTGGCGCTATCCCAGCGCCCCAGCGCCGGCACAACCCTTCGCAGCGGCAATACCAGCCAGTCAGTCAACGCGAACACAAAACGTCCAAGCGGATTGCCCGACCGTACCGACATCGGAATACGCTGGTACTGCATGTAAAGCCGCAGCAGGCAGGCGCTGGCGAGCACGCTGGTGGCAACTTCGAGCAACAAAGAAACGATCTGGTAGAGCATGGCTAGGGGTTCCGTCTGATCGAATCATAGCGAGACTTAAAATCCGGCTCTGCCATCACCACTTGCGCCTTCCATGTCTGACCACAACACTGCCCCAGCCCCCCAGGACGAAAACCAGCTTATTCTTGAACGTCAGGAAAAACTCAAGGCGATCCGCCAGAGCGAAGCCGAGGGCAAAGGTCCGGCCTTCCCGAACGATTTCAAGCCCGCCGACCACGCCGCCGACCTGTTCGCCGCACATGCCGGCCAAACACCGGAAGCCCTGATCGAACAAGGATCTGTTGCCAAGGTGGCCGGTCGCATGATGCTCAAACGCCTGATGGGCAAGGCCAGCTTTGCGACGCTGCAGGACAGCAGCGGCCGGATCCAGATCTACATCAAGGCCGATGACATTGGTGCCGAGTTGTACGCCAGCTTCAAGCACTGGGATCTGGGTGACATCGTCGCCGCCGAAGGCAAGGTGTTCAAGACCCGCACTGGCGAACTCTCGATTCACGCCACCAGCTTGCGCCTCTTGACCAAGAGCCTGCGTCCCATGCCCGACAAGTTCCATGGCATGAACGACCAGGAAACGAAATACCGGCAGCGCTATGTCGATCTGATGACAGACGAGGCCACAAGAGCTCGCTTTGTGGCGCGCAGCCGTGCCCTGAGCGGCGTGCGTGAGTTCATGGTGGCGCACGATTTTCTGGAAGTGGAAACCCCCATGCTCCACCCCATCCCCGGCGGTGCCAATGCCAAACCCTTTACCACGCACCACAATGCGCTGGACCAGCAGATGTTTCTGCGCATTGCACCAGAGCTCTACCTGAAGCGTCTGATCGTCGGTGGTTTTGAGCGCGTCTTCGAGATCAATCGCAGCTTTCGCAACGAAGGCATCTCGGTGCGCCACAACCCCGAGTTCACGATGATGGAGTTTTACGCCGCCTATTGGGACTATCAGGACTTGATGACCTTCACCGAGGCATTGATTCGCGATACCGCGCAGCGCTCCAGAGGCAGCTTGCAGCTGAGCTATGGCGGCAGGGATGTTGACTTGAGCCAGCCCTTTGAGCGCCTGACGATTGTCGAAGCGATCTGCAAGCACACCGAAGCCGGCGAAAGCCTGGAGGGCAGCAGCGTGCGCAAGGTCGACAACCCGGCCTGGCTCATCAATGCCTTGCGAAAACTCGGCCTGACAGAGGAAAAGAACAAGCTCTCCAGTCGCTCCCTGCCGAGCCTGCAGGTGATGTACTTTGAGGAGACCGTGGAAGAAAAACTCTGGCAGCCGACCTTCATCTGCGAACACCCGGTTGAGATATCGCCATTGGCACGCGCCAGTGATCACAAGCCCGGTGTCACGGAACGCTTTGAGCTCTACATCACGGGCCGTGAGTTTGGTAACGGCTTTTCTGAACTCAACGACGCCCAGGAGCAGGCCAAACGCTTCCAGCAACAGGTGGCAGCCAAGGATGAAGGTGACGATGAAGCCATGTACTACGACCACGACTTTATCCGGGCCCTTGAATACGGCATGCCGCCCACTGGCGGTTGTGGCGTCGGCCTGGACCGCCTGATGATGCTGCTCACCGACAGCGCCAGCATTCGCGATGTCATCCTGTTCCCGGCACTGCGCAGGGAGGCCTGAGGGAAGCGCCGGTCACGCAAGCGACAAAGGTGCCCCACCCTGATAACAGAATCGCGACTCTTTTGGGGCGACAATCGATCAGGATTTGCGACAGATCAAAATCTGACGACTTCGCCATATTCCACCCACTCAACGCTGCTTTTTTCCATCAAGCCAGAAAATGAAATTCAAAGGTACACAAAACTACGTCGCTACGGAGGACCTGATGGTGTCGGTCAACGCCGCCATCACCCTCAAGCGCCCCTTGCTGGTCAAGGGCGAACCCGGAACCGGCAAGACCATGCTGGCCGAAGAGGTAGCCGGCGCGCTGAACATGCCGCTGCTGCAGTGGCACATCAAGTCCACCACCAAGGC
>CAIYGK010000706.1 GCA_903925725.1 uncultured beta proteobacterium
CAGAATGTGGAACTCATGGGCGCTGGCATAAACATGGCGCAGAACCAGTTTCTCCGTGAGCCAGCCAACGCAACCCACGGCCAGCGGCACCACCAAAAGCGCCAGCCAGAAACTCATGCCCCAGCGCGTCATCTGATAACAGAAGTAGGCGCCGAGCAAATAGAAGGCCCCATGCGCGAAGTTCACAAAACGCAACAAACCGAACACGATCGACAGACCCACGGCCAGCAGAAAGTACAGCATGCCGATGCCGACCCCGTTGATGATCTGAAGCAGATAAATGTTCATGCGACTTCAAAGTGAAAAAGGAAACTGCCGGCAATGTCTTGGGGCATTGTCGGCAGGAAAAAACCCGTCCCGGCGCGAGCGCAGGCGAGCGCCACGGCGTTGCCGCCGCAACGCGTTCAGCTCAGCTTGCAACCGGTCTGATCGACCGGCATGAAGGATTTGCCCGCACTCAGAACTTCCATGAAGTCGTCCTTGTTCTGCATCCTGGCTTTGGCCTTGCCCTTGAGCAGGTAGTAATCCTTGAGCACCTGATGGTCGGCCTTGCGCACCTCTTCGTCGCCGGTCAAGCCCTGGTATTTCATGCCTTCAAGCGCTGCAATCACCGCCTTTTGATCAACGGAACCCGCCTTGATGATGCCGTCGATCAGCAGCTTGGTGCAGATGTAGGAGCCAGCCAGGCTGTAGTTCGGGTTTTCCTTGAACTTGGCATTGGTCCGCTTGACCAGGTCGCGATTGAGCGGGGAATCCACCGTGTGCCAGTACTGCGCACCAAAGTAGAGCCCTTCGCACAGGTCGGCACCGAGGGATTCGAACTGCTCCAGACCGGAGGCCCAGGCAACCAGAATCGTCATGTTCTTGTGCATGCCAAAGCTCACCGCCTGGCGCAGCGTGTCGGCGCACTGGCCACCAAAATTGAGCAGCAGCAGCACATCGGGTTTCGCAGCGATGGCATTGGTGATGTAGCCGCTGAATTCTTTCTCCGCCAGCGAGTGGTAGCTGTTGCCGACGTGCTCGATGCCCTTTTCCTTGAAGATGTTCTTGGCCGCCGACAGCAAGCCGTCGCCAAAGACATATTGCGGGGTGATGGTGTACCAGCGCTTGGCCTTGGGCATGAGTTGGATCAGCGGGCGCACCGTCTGCTCAATCGCGCCAAAAGTGGGGACGGACCAGCGGAAGGTGGCGGTGTTGCAGTCCTTGCCCGTGATTTCGTCGGCGCCGGCCGTGGTGATGAACAGACCCCCGGCTTTCTCCGCCTCTTTGCCCATGGCCAGGGCCTCGGACGACAGAATGCCGCCGGCAAAGAAACGCGCACCGAGTTGCTGCGCCGACTCCTGGACCTTGCGCACCGCGGTGGCGGGCTTGCCTTCAGTGTCGAGCAAGGTGTAGGCCAGCGGACGCTTGAGAGCCGTTCCGTACTGCTCGATGGCCAGCTTCATGCCGAGATCCGCGTACTTTCCGTTGGCGGCAAAGGCGCCCGACATCGGCACCGGGCAGCCAAACTGGATGGCGCCCGTGGCTTGCGCGAAAGCGCTCTGCGAAAGACCGAACGAGGCCGGCAGTGCACCCAGAGCCGAGAGTTGAAGAAGTTGACGACGCTGCATGAATGGTCTCCAGTGGGTTAAATAGTGGCATAAACGCCGGCTGAGTTTTGCGCAAAAAGGGCTTTCACGCCACTTCTGATTCTTTCATTTCATTTCACTTCCCCTACGGGAAATCACCAGTGGCAGCACCTTGGTGCACCGGCTACGCCACGCAATAATCGGGCCAGACTCCCGCATCGAGCGAGCGATCAACGCGGTTCGCGCAGGCTGCTTTGCGTTTGCAGAATCCGGGCAGCGGCAGTGAAGGCATAACCGATCTGGTGCAGCGTCTTGATCGGCAAAGGCTCGGCCAGGGCTTCGGCGGCCTTCTTTCGCAAACGGGTGACCAGCAGGTTCAAACGCTCGGTTCCGTTCTGGGCGCGAGGGCCGAAAATCTGGTCGGTCAAATCGCGCTTGGTGACGGCTTGCCCCTGCACCTTGATCAAGTGGTGCAACAAGGCGAACTCGTGTGTCGTGAGCGCAAGTGGTTTGCCCTGCGGCGATGTCAGCACCCAATCCTGCAGCGCAAGATTCCAATACCCGCGCGGCGTGTCCGAGCCCAGCCGAGTCGGCTCGGTGCCCGCTGTTGCCATTGCATTGAGTGCCAGACGGTTCCCGACGGCATCAATATTGGCCGCAAGCTCCAGCAGGTTCACGGGTTTGACCAGATAGCGGTCTGCGCCTGCGCGCAAGCCCGACAGGCGATCACTGAGCGAATCACGGGCGCTGAGGATGATGACGGCAACGTCGGGTTTGTCCTTGAGCAGGGCCGCTACCGCCAGGCCGTCTTCACCGGGCAGCCCAATGTCCAGAATCACCACGTCCACGGGACTGGCCATGAAGTGGCGATAAAAGGCTTCTGCAGAAGCTGCGCCCCACACCGGATAACCGGAATCGAGCAGAAATTCTTCAATGCTGTGCAACTGATCCGAGTCGTCCTCGACAATGGCGATGCGGGGCTTGATGGTCTTCATGGTTAGGCAGTGTGCTCGCTACGGGGTTCGGATTGCAAGGTGGTGGTTCATGGCGATGGCCGATGATGAAATGCAATCTCAAGGATAAACCGCGTGCCCTTGCCTTCGCGTGCCTGCACTTTGACTGTGCCACCATGCAATTGCGCGATCCGTGCCACCAGGGCCAAACCAAGGCCTGCCCCCGGCTTGCCCTCGGCCACGCGGCCGCGGCGGTATTTTTGAAAGATGAAGGCCACCTCCTCTGCCGGAATGCCCAATCCGCGATCTTCGACCGCAAAGCAGCACAAAGCCCCGTCGCGCCAAACGCGCAGAGTGACGGGCGTTGCGGCCGGCGAATACTTGAACGCGTTTGACAGCAGGTTCATCAGAAGAATACGCAGCAATACCTGATCACCGTAAAGCGGCGGCAAGTCCGGCGCGACCTCCGACTCGATCACGTGATCGGTGGAAAGCTGCACGCAGCTCTCAATAACCCAACTCACCATCAGACCAATATCGATCGGCGTGGGCTGCAGCGCAAAATTCTGACTTTCCACGCGGTCCTGGGTCAGACAGTTGTCAAAGAAATTGTTGAGTCGAGCCGAGCCACGCCGAATCCGCTCGGCTACCGCCAACTGGGCCGGGTCGTCTTTCAAGCGGAACGAAAGCAACTGGGCTGCCGTGTCAATGACGGCCAAGGGCGACCGAACCTCGTGCGACAACATGGCGATGAACTGGCGCTGGTCGGTCAGCGTCTGTTCAATTTCAGCCATGGCCTTTTCAAGTTCTGCGGTCCGTTGCGCCACAACCTGTTCCAGATGCTGGGCATGCTGCTGCACATGTTCTGCCATGTAGCTCAGCGCCTCTGCCAGCGACAGCAGCTCCCGGATCGGGCTCGACTTCGGCGCGGCTGCGTGCCAGTCGCCTGTGGTCAGCCGCGTCGCCCACTCACTGAGCGTGGCCAGCGGCCGCACGACCCGGTTGGTGACAAAGATCGCGAACAGGATCGAGGCCAGCATCACCGCCAGGGTCAGATAGACAATGTTGCGCAACACACCGCGCAAAGGGGTGTTGAACTGGCTTTCCGGCAAGATCACGCCAATCGTCATCCTGGGCCCCTGCGAGACGCGATGGCTCCACCAGTGCACCAGGTGGCGCGTTCCGCCGACCTCAATAAAACTGTTTCCATCCGGCATTGCCTTGGCATCGATGGCCAGACCCGCCGCGCGCAGAACCGGATTCTCGCTGTGGGCAGTTTTGACGCGATAATCTTTGGTCTGCGCATCCAGGTGGAAACTCGGCTCGCGCGTAGAGGCGGCAAGCAGTTCGCCCGCCTCATCGGCGAGGAACGCAAGTCCGCCCGACTCCGCGGTCATGGTTTTCAGAAAGTCACTGAGCTGGGACAGGGCCACATCCGCGCTTGCAACGCCAATGAACGCACCGTTTTCATCGAAGATCGACGCCGAAACGCCCATTCCCATCGACGCATAAGCACCCTGGACATCGTTGACAAAATAGCGGTACGGGGCATACCACGACAAGGTGCCCGAATCGATACCCGCCTTGAACCAGGGCCGAACCCTTGCATCGAAATGAATGTCGCTCCTGGAAATCAGCTGGCCTCGCTGGTTGGCATCGTCCACTCGAAAGACCTCCATCGCCCGGTTATTGGCGATGCGCGCCTGCAGCATGCGCAAGTCCTTGTCCGCGCCAACAGGTGAGCGGCTACCCGCAAAGTACTCCCCGCTGCGCATGCCGATGGATACAAACGAAAGCTGGGGCTGTTGGCGAATCTGCAGCAGAAGTTGACGCATTAACTCGTCCGGATTGCGGTGCATCAGGTAACCGGCCCGGGCCTGCTCGACGTTGAATGCCACGACACGCTGCGGAACGTCAAAAAAGGCGATGACCTTTTCCCGAATTCGGCCAGAGACTTCAGCCGCCAATTGTTGTGCGAACTGCTCGGTTGCCTGGAATGCGGAACGATAGAAGAACCACCCGCTGGCCGCAATGATTGGCAGCAGTACCAGCAACAGCGCACATATCAGGAAGGTGCGCAGGGCCACTCGAGTTGGCATTAAAAATCATCCTCCTTGCGCTTCAATGAATCGGCAGCCGCCTGGGTTGGTGCCTTGTGAATTGTTGATGAGAGCATATGTTTCTTCGCTACCCGCCTAGTTTATGGTGGATGACTCCACTGTGTACTGTCTGGCTCTGTGAGGGGGATTCAGACTCAGTTCGAAATATCGCGGCGACAGTTAAGGTGCAAAACGGAAGTAGGCTGCGTGTCGGGTCGAGTTTTGGTAACATTTGCGCGCACTATTCCAGTGCCGAGGACGTGCCATGGCCAGTAGGATCGGCTCAAAAAAGCCCGGGAATCGCGAAACGCATCCCGCTGGCGAGGGCGGCGCGAATGACG
>CAIYGK010000707.1 GCA_903925725.1 uncultured beta proteobacterium
AACAATGGCCGAACCGACCATGCCCTGGTGGCCAGCGATGTAGATTTTGGGTTGATCCGTCATAAGCTTGTTCATCCCTCAAACTGGGCCGCATCTGCCAGCAACAAACCCGCCTGATCCTTGGCAGATACCAGCGGAGAAGCGCCTGACAAAGGCCAGGCTACCGCCAGTGTAGGGTCATCCCAGGCTATGCAGCGCTCAAATTGCGGTGCGTAGTAATCGGTCGTCTTGTAGAGAAAATCTGCCGACTCGCCCAAGGTCAGGAAACCGTGCGCAAAACCCGGCGGCACCCACATCTGCCGCTTGTTCTCTTCGGTCAATTCGGCGCCAACCCATTTCCCAAAAGTCGCGGAAGACTTGCGCAGATCGACTGCCACATCGAACACCGCACCGCGCACGACCCGCACCAGTTTCCCCTGGGACTGCTCTATCTGATAGTGCAGGCCACGCAATACACCTCCGGCAGACCGCGAGTGATTGTCCTGTACAAAATTGACGCGAAGGCCGGTCGCCTTTTCGAAATCGTTCTGATTGAAACTTTCGAAAAAGAAACCACGCACGTCGCCAAAAACCCGGGGCTCGATGATGAGAACTTCGGCAATTGCCGTGGGGATGATCTTCATGGCTGCTTCGGCAATCAGGGTTCGTGGCGATGATGCTCACCGAGCAATCGCAACAGGTATTGACCATAACCATTCTTGGCCAACGGTTGCGCCAGCTTTTCCAGTTGACCATCTCCGATGAAACCGTTACGCCAGGCAATTTCTTCCACACAGGCGACTTTCAGCCCCTGACGCCGCTCCAGGGTCGCAATGAACTGGCTCGCTTCGAGCAGGCTGTCATGGGTCCCGGTATCAAGCCAGGCGTAACCACGCTGCATGATTTGCACATTGAGTTTGCCGTGATCCAGATAAGCCTGATTGACCGCAGTAATTTCAAGTTCGCCACGTGCGCTGGGTTTCACTGCCTTGGCAATGTCGACAACCTGAGTGTCGTAGAAGTACAGGCCGGTCACTGCATAGTTGCTTTTCGGCTTGAGGGGCTTTTCTTCAATGCTGCTTGCCCTGCCCTCCGCGTCAAAGGCCACGACGCCGTAACGCTCCGGATCCTGCACGTGATAAGCAAAGACGGTCGCACCATCGACCTTCTGGTCGGCACCCGCCAGCAGGGGACCGAAGTCGTGACCGTAGAAGATGTTGTCGCCCAGCACCAGTGCGCTAGGAGCATTACCCAGAAATTGGTCACCAATGATGAAAGCCTGTGCCAAACCGTCCGGACTGGGCTGAACGGCATATTGAAGATTCAGACCCCACTGCGAGCCGTCGCTCAATAGCTGCTGAAAACGTGGCGTGTCCTGCGGTGTGCTGATCACCAGTATGTCTCGTATTCCCGCGAGCATCAGCGTGCTCAAGGGGTAATAGATCATCGGCTTGTCGTAAACCGGAAGCAGTTGCTTGCTCATCGCCAAAGTGGCCGGGTGCAGACGCGTACCGGAGCCGCCTGCCAGGATGATGCCTTTACGTTGTGTCATGTTCGGTCTTCCAGATTAAAGCGTTTCGGCCAGCATGCGATTCACACCCTCTTGCCAGGATGGCAAATGCACGCCAAAAGTCGTTTCCAGCTTGCGTGTGTCCAGACGCGAATTGTGCGGACGCTGGGCGGCGTTCACGAAGGCGCTGCTCGGCACCGCCAGCACCTCCGACGCTTTCAGATGAAGCTCGGGCTGCAAGCGCTTGGCCTGTGCCAGCACGTGCTTTGCATAACCCCACCAACTGGTCTCGCCGCCGGCCACCAGGTGATACAGCCCGGCATCTGCGGGTCGCTGCAAAACCTGCCGCAGGGCATGAGCAGTCACGTCCGCCAGCAACTCAGCGCCAGTGGGAGCACCAATCTGATCGTCAATTACCGTCAGTCGATTACGTTCCTGAGCCAAACGTAACATGGTCTTCGCGAAATTGGCTCCGCGCGCTGCGTACACCCAACTGGTCCTGAAAATGAGATGCGGAGGACAGGCGGCCTGAATCAATCGCTCACCTTCGAGCTTGCTCTGCCCATAGACGTTGAGCGGTGCCGGCGCGTCAGTCTCACACCAGGGGCGATCACCGCCCCCATCGAAGACATAGTCGGTGCTGTAGTGCACGAACCAGGCCCCAAGTCGCTGCGCCTCTTGCGCCAGCAATCCCGGCGCCGTCGCGTTGAGCGTGCGAACCAGATCGGGTTCGCTCTCGGCTTTGTCCACAGCGGTGTGCGCCGCGGCGTTGACAATGATGTCTGGTTTGACTTCCCGCACGGTATCAAGCAGGCCCGCCAGATTGCTGAAATTTCCGCAAAAGTCCGTGCTGTCATGGTCCAGCGCCACGACCTCGCCCAGGGGAGCCAGGCTGCGTTGCAGTTCCCAGCCGACCTGACCACCTTTGCCGAACAGAAGAATCTTCATGACCGCCCGGCGTAGTTTGTCTGCACCCACTCCCGGTAAGCACCGCTCTGCACATGTGCCACCCAGTCCGGGTTGTCCAAATACCACTGCACCGTCTTGCGAATGCCAGATTCGAAAGTTTCGGCCGGCTTCCAGCCCAGTTCACGCTGGATCTTGCTGGCGTCGATCGCATAGCGCCTATCGTGACCCGGGCGATCCTGCACATAGGTGATCTGTGCCTTGTAGAGCGTGCAATCGCTCTTGGGTCGCAATTCAT
>CAIYGK010000708.1 GCA_903925725.1 uncultured beta proteobacterium
AACCCGCTGCACGACCAGTTTTACCCAAGCATCGGCTGCCAGCCCTGCACCCGTGCCATCAGCCAGGGCGAAGACTTTCGCGCCGGCCGCTGGTGGTGGGAAGAAGAAACAGCCAAGGAGTGCGGACTGCACACAAGACCATGAACGCCCATACCGAAACTGAACTGCTGCGCACCATGAGCAATGCGCATCTGGACGCGCTGGAGGAAGAAACCATCTTCATCCTGCGCGAGGTGGCAGCCGCCTTTGAGCGCCCGACCCTGCTTTTTTCGGGTGGCAAGGATTCGCTGGTCATGCTCAAGTGCGCCGAGAAGGCGTTTGGCGTCGGTCGCATTCCGTATCCGCTCTTGATGATAGACACCGGTCACAACTTTCCTGAAGTCACGGCATTTCGCGATCTGCGCGCCAGTGAGCTCGGTGCCAAACTGATTGTGCGCAGTGTCGAAGACTCGATGGCGCGTGGCACCGTGCGCCTGGCGCACCCGGGCGAGTCGCGCAATGTGCACCAGTCCGTGACACTGCTCGAAGCAATTGAAGAGTTCCGCTTTGACGCCCTGATTGGCGGCGCCCGGCGCGACGAAGAAAAGGCACGCGCCAAGGAGCGCATCTTCTCGCACCGCGACAGCTTCGGCCAGTGGCAACCCAAGGCGCAGCGCCCGGAGTTGTGGACACTGTTCAACACCCGTCTGCAAAGCGGCGAACATTTCCGCGTTTTCCCCATTTCGAACTGGACCGAGCTTGACGTCTGGCAGTACATAGCCCGCGAGAACATCGCCCTGCCCTCGCTTTACTACTCGCACCGGCGCGATGTGGTGCAGCGCAAGGGCCTGCTGGTCAGTGTGACCGAGCTGACACCGCCGCGCGAGGGAGAAACCATTGAAACCCGCGACGTACGTTTTCGTACGGTTGGCGACATCACCTGCACCTGCCCGGTGGAAAGTCGTGCCGGCAACGCGGCAGACGTTGTGATAGAGACCCTGGCCACTTCGCTGAGCGAGCGTGGCGCAACCCGGATGGACGATCGCACGTCCGAAGCCTCCATGGAAAAGCGCAAGAAAGACGGATACTTCTGATGCCAAGCACTGAACTCGACAAGCAATCAGCGCTGCGCTTCATCACCTGCGGGTCGGTCGATGACGGCAAAAGCACGCTGATTGGCAGACTGCTGGTCGACAGCCGCTCGGTCCTGCAGGACCAACTGGCCAACGTCTCGCGCAGTGGCGCGATTGACCTGGCTCTGTTCACCGATGGCCTGTCAGCCGAACGCGAGCAGGGCATCACGATTGATGTGGCCTACCGCTACTTCAACACGGCACAGCGCAAGTTCATCATTGGCGACACGCCCGGCCACGAGCAGTACACACGCAACATGGTGACCGCCGCCTCCAGTGCTGACGCCGCCGTGGTACTGGTGGACGCCACCAAACTGCAGTGGCAGAACCCGGCGCTTGAACTGCTGGCGCAGACGCGGCGACACACCCTGCTGGTGAAACTGTTGCGCGTGCCCTCCATCGTCTTTGCGGTCAACAAGCTTGATGCGCTGGGAGACAGTGCGGCGCAGGCCTTTGCCAACATCAGCCACGTCCTGCGAGCCTTCGCCACCGCTGCGGGCGTCGAGGTGGCTGCGGTGGTGCCGATCTCGGCGCTGTTGGGCCACAACGTGGTGGAGCCGGCAGAAGGCTGGTGCGACTACGAGGGCGCCAGCCTGTTGCAGATTCTGGAGCAGTTGCCGGTAACCGCGATTGAAACGGACCTGCCCTTCGCCTTTCCGGTGCAATGGGTCGAAAAGTTCTCTGCCTCCAACGATACATCCCAGGGACGGCGCATTTTCTGGGGCCGCGTTGCCAGCGGCACCGTCCAGGCCGGACAAAAAGTAAGGGTATTGCCGAGCGGCCAGAGCGCCACCGTGGCCCAGGCCCTTCGCCATACGCGCCAACCCGGTACCGTGCTGGCCGGGCACAGTGCCGGGCTCGTGCTGGACCGTGAGGTGGATATTTCGCGCGGCGACTGGCTGCTTGCCGATGAGGCCCCAAGCACCTTCAACCTGGGCCGCGATCTCAGCGCCACCGTGGCCTGGATGGACGAGGAGCCACTGGTGGCCGGGCGTGTTTACTGGGCTCTGCACGGACACCGCTGGGTCAAGGCCCGCATCAAGCGTATCGTGCACCGGCTTGACATCCACACCCTGAACCGCACCGAGGCCAGCCAGCTTGACACCAATGCCATCGGCCAGGTCGAACTGAGCCTGCAGGAAGACATGGCGACCCTGCCCTTTGAGCGCTCGCGCACGCTGGGCTCGCTGGCCCTGATCGACACCGCGTCGCACAAGACTGCAGGCGCGGTGCTGATCAATTAAAATCACGCCTTTCACCCATCCCCGCAAGCCCTCTAACATGACACATATCGTCACCGAAGCCTGTATCAAGTGCAAGTTCACCGATTGCGTCGACGTCTGCCCCGTTGACTGCTTTCGCGAAGGCCCCAATTTTCTGACCATCGACCCGGACGAGTGCATCGACTGCGCGGTCTGCATTCTCGAGTGCCCGGTCAACGCCATCTACGCCGAAGAAGACGTGCCAGCCGACCAGCAGCACATGATCAAGCTCAATGCCGAACTGGCAGTGCTGCCGAGCTGGAAAGGCATCAGCAAGCGCAAGGCACCGCTGCCTGACGCCGATGACTGGAAAGACAAGACCGGCAAGCTCTCGCAGCTTGTTCGGTAAGACCCGCTGTGCGAACCCATTTATCCCCTATTGAGACCGACGCAGTTATTGTGGGCGCCGGCCCGGTTGGGCTGTTTCAGGTCTTCGAACTTGGCCTGCTCGAAATCAAGGCGCATGTGGTTGACTCGCTCGGTTACCCGGGCGGTCAGTGCATAGAGCTCTACCCCGACAAGCCGATTTACGACATTCCCGCGGTGCCAGTGTGCACCGGGCGCGAGCTCACCAACAACCTGCTTGAGCAGATCAAGCCTTTTGGCGCCACCTTTCATTACGGGCAGGAAATTACCGTGGTGGAGAGGCAGATTGATGGCCGGTTCTTTGTCGAGACTTCCAGAGGAACGCGCTTTCTGACCAAGACGATTTTCATCGCCGCCGGCGTAGGCGCCTTCCAGCCACGCACGCTCAAACTCGATGGACTCGACAGCTTTGAGGATTCACAACTCTTTTACCGCGTCCGTAATCCGGACGACTTTGCCGGCAAGAACCTGGTCATTGTGGGCGGCGGCGACTCCGCCATCGACTGGGCGCTTGATTTCGTCAAGGACGGCCCCTACAAGGCCGAGAGCGTGATCCTGGTGCACCGGCGCGACGGTTTCAAGGCAGCCCCGGCCAACGTCGCCCGCATGCATGAATTGTGTGATGCGCTGGAGATGCAGTTCATGATCGGACAGGTTTCGGGCTTTGAGGAAAAAGACGGCGTTCTGACCAACGTCAAAGTGACCGGTGCTGATGGCGTAACGCGCCTGGTACCCCTGGACGCCATGCTCGTGTTCTTTGGCCTCTCGCCCAAGCTCGGCCCGATCGCGGACTGGGGACTGGACATCGAGCGCAAGCAGCTCAAGGTCGACACCGAGAAGATTTCCACCAGTGAGCCCGGCATTTTGGCGGTGGGCGACATCAACATCTACCCCGGCAAGAAGAAGCTGATTTTGAGCGGTTTCCATGAATGTGCGCTGGCCGCCTACGGCGCCATGTCCATCATCACGCCGGAGAAGAAAGTCTTTTTGCAGTACACCACTACGAGCCCCAAGCTGCACAAGGTACTGGGCGTTGAATCACCAGAGTTCGACTGAGCCAAATCCAGGAAATTAGCCGCTATAATTTGCGGCTTGTTCCTCGATAGCTCAGTTGGTAGAGCGCCGGACTGTTAATCCGTAGGTCCCTGGTTCGAGCCCAGGTCGAGGAGCCACCAAAAAATGTGCTTTTGAAACAACTAGTTACGAGAAGCACCGACAACGCCAAGTGGACTCACTATGAACCACTTGGCTTTTTTTTGGCTCGATTTGCTTGTCCAAAATCAGGTCTCTTTAATGAAAGTTTGCCTATAACTTCCACCGGATTTTTGTAGTGCCGAACAAAGTGGGCAATCTCTTTGGGTGACTTGCTCTTGATCTGCCGCACCTTATGCGGAACCCTTGGTAGATTGGGGTCTGCCTTGTTTGCGGCAGTTCGTTGCAACA
>CAIYGK010000709.1 GCA_903925725.1 uncultured beta proteobacterium
ACGGTGATCGAGGCTTACTGCACCGGATGCGAGCTTTGCCTGCCGGTCTGTCCGGTCGACTGCATCGAATTGGAAAATGTGTCGGGCACCGCCACGGGCTGGAATGCCTGGTCAGGCGCACTGGCGCGTCAGGCGCGTTTGCGCTACAGGTTTCATCTGCAGCGCAGCGAATTGGATCTGACTGAAAACGCAGACAGGCCGCAAGACAAGCAAAGCGTCATCCAGGCAGCACTGCAACGCGCACGCACTCAGCGCAAGGCAGATTGAGGCGGCGCGCAGACGTGCGCTCTATCCAAGTGCGTCGTTGACCTGGTCGTTGAACTCTGCCAGGCTGACGGCGTCTCCGATTTCGCGTGGCATTGCGTCGGCCACCGAAAACACGCCCAGCGTCTTGTTGCTGGAAGACACAATGGGCAGATGGCGAAAGCCGCGCTCTATCATCATCAGAACCGCTTCGGCAACCTTCATGTCAGGCCCTATCGTCTGCGGATTCGGGGTCATCACAGCTGACACGTGAGTGCTCTGCGGATTCATGGCCTTGGCCAGAACACGCGTGATCAAATCACGCTCCGTCAGTATCCCCAGCATGCTGCCTGAACTGTCGGTGATCAGAACGTTGCTTGATTTGGCCTTGGTCATGACACAAGCTGCCTCCCAGACCGTGGAGTGCTGCGGCAAAGTTACCACATGACGCTGCGTCAGGGATTGAAAAACCGTCCGTTCAGGCATGATGAGAATCCTTTCAAAAATGTCGGTTGAATGATCGCAGCCAACGCCCTCTAACGCAGTGACGCGTTGATTCTGTCGAGCACTCTGGAGCCCGGGCACAGTTGCTTGACACCCATTGCGTTGAGTGGTGTATCACTGGTGTTGAGCGACATGTGCAGATCCGTGGCGATCGGATCCAGATACAGGAGTCCTGTCACGACCTCGCCACGCACCTGATGCGAATTCATGTAGCTCAAGGCAGCATAGCGGTCAGTGGGATCGTAGTCCTGATGCAGTTTGCGCAAACGCAAGGTAGAGCCATCGTGCTGCTCAACGTCAATTACCGAGCCCGGCGCGTACTCGGCTGTGATTTCCTCGCGCGAGGTCATGAAATCGATCCGGCTGACTGCCTCGTTGTGCTGGCGCACATAGTCGTAACTCTTGGTACTGCCACCATGGTTGTTGAAAGTGACGCAGGGGCTGATGACGTCAATAAATGCAGCACCACCGTGATCAATGGCGCCCTTGATGAGCGGCACCAGTTGCGCCTTGTCCCCGGAGAAACTGCGCGCCACATAAGTCGCGCCCAGCTGCAGCGCAAGCCCCACCAGGTCAACCGGGCTGTCGCTGTTGATGACACCCTTTTTACTCTTGGAACCGCGGTCGGCGGTCGCCGAGAATTGTCCCTTGGTCAGTCCGTAAACCCCGTTGTTCTCGACGATGTAAGCCATGCGCACACCGCGGCGCATGGCATTGGCAAATTGTCCCAATCCGATGGAGGCGGAATCACCGTCACCGGAGACCCCCAGATACAGCAGGTCCCGATTAGCCAGATTGGCGCCGGTCAGCACCGAGGGCATGCGCCCATGCACGGTGTTGAAACCGTGCGAGGCGCCGAGAAAATAGTCAGGAGTCTTGGAACTGCAACCAATGCCGGACAGTTTGGCAACACGGTGTGGTTCGATATTGAGTTCCCAGCAGGCCTGGATGATGGCTGCCGAAATCGAGTCGTGTCCGCATCCGGCGCACAGAGTGGAGATACGGCCCTCGTAATCGCGACGTGTGTAGCCAACCTTGTTGGTGGTCAGCGTCGGGTGATGCAGTTTGGGTTTGGCGAGGTAGGTCATGCGGCCTCCAGTTGCAGGTTCTGCTCGATGAATTGGGTGATGAAACGTGCAGTGATCGGTGTGCCGTCGTAGTGCAGTACCTTGATCAGGCGCGCCGGGTCGATCGCCAATTCGTTGACCAGCAAGGACTGCATCTGGCCATCCCGATTCTGTTCCACCACGAAGACTTTGTCGTGCTCGGCAATGAAGTTCTCAACCGAGGCCGGGAACGGGAAGGCACGCAAACGCATCGCGTCGATGTGGATGCCATTGGCAGTCAGCACGTCGAGCGCTTCCTGCATCGCCGGACTGGTGGAACCAAAGTAAAGCACACCCATCCTGGTTGGCTTTTCGGCCTTGCGCAGCACCGGTTGCGGCACCAGATCAGCCGCCGTCTTGAACTTGTGCAGCAGGCGCTTCATGTTGTAGATGTAATCCGGGCCACGCTCCGAGTAGCGCGCGTACGGGTCACGGGTGGTGCCGCGCGTGAAGAAGCTGCCCTTGGTCGGGTGCGTGCCAGGCAGGGTGCGCCATGGGATGCCATCGCCGTCCACGTCCTTGTAGCGGCCAAAATCCTTGCCCGCTTCGAGTTCCTCGGCGGTCATGACTTTGCCGCGGTCATAGTCGCGTTTGTCGTCC
>CAIYGK010000710.1 GCA_903925725.1 uncultured beta proteobacterium
AGCGATTCAAAAGCTGGCCGAAGAAAAAGCCGCCAAAGCCAACGCCGCCTGATCGGGAGAAACAGATGCACTTTCTAATCAGCAACATTGCCCCGATCATGTTCGGGGGCCTCATTGTTTTTCTGCTGCTCGGTTTTCCGGTGGCGTTCAGCCTCGGTGCCTGCGGCCTGTTCTTTGGCTTTGTCGGCGTCGAACTTGGCATACTGCCGGAAGCACTGCTGCAAGCACTGCCACTGCGCATCTTCGGCATCATGAAGAACGACACGCTGCTGGCGATTCCCTTTTTCACGCTGATGGGCCTGATACTCGAGCGAAGTGGCATGGCCGAGGATTTGCTCGACACCATCGGACAATTGTTTGGCCCACTGCGCGGCGGCCTGGCCTTTGCCGTGATTTTTGTCGGCGCCCTGTTGGCCGCAACCACGGGTGTGGTGGCCGCGTCGGTGATCTCCATGGGTCTGATCTCGCTGCCCATCATGCTGCGCTATGGCTATGACCGCCGCGTTGCGTCCGGCGTCATTGCCGCCTCCGGCACGCTGGCCCAGATCATTCCACCGTCCCTGGTGCTGATCATCCTGGCCGACCAGCTCGGTCGCAGTGTGGGTGAGATGTACAAGGGTGCTTTCATACCCGGCTTTGCCTTGACCGGCCTCTACATCGCCTACGTGGTGCTGCTGACTTTCATCCGTCCCAACTGGGTGCCGGCCCTGCCGCCCGAGGCACGCACCATCCGTGAAGACAATGGCAAGAGTGGTCTGCGCTCGCTGCTGCTGCTGACCATTGTTTCGAGCGCGCTGGCGATCTACCTCGGCATGAACTATGCTGCCGTCAATAACTGGATGACGGGCAACACAGCGCTGACCGTGCCCACCGATGAAACCATTGTGGTGTCGCTGTGCGCCGGCGTGATCCTGGCCTTTGTGATTGCCCTGATCAACAAGGCCACGGGTCTGGGGCTGCTCTCGCGCATGGCCGAGCGCGTGACCTTTGTGTTGATTCCGCCGCTGTTGCTGATCTTCCTGGTGTTGGGCACGATTTTTCTGGGCGTAGCAACACCGACCGAAGGCGGTGCGATGGGCGCGATGGGCGCTTTGATCATGGCCATGAGCCGGGGTCGCCTTAACATGAAGCTTCTCAAGCAGGCCTTGATGTCGACCACCAAGCTGTCGAGCTTCGTCGTCTTCATCCTGGTCGGCTCCACCGTCTTCAGTCTGGTCTTTCAGGGTGTTGATGGTTCGAGGTGGGTTGAACACCTGCTGGGCGCGGTGCCGGGTGGTCAAGTCGGTTTTCTGATCGTCGTTAACCTGCTGATTTTTTTCCTGGCTTTCTTCCTGGACTTCTTTGAACTGTCCTTCATCGTGGTGCCGCTGCTGGCACCAGTTGCCGAGAAGATAGGCATCGACCTGATCTGGTTTGGCGTCTTGCTCGGCGTCAATATGCAGACCTCGTTTATGCACCCACCCTTCGGCTTTGCTCTGTTCTATCTGCGCAGCGTGGCACCGAGTCGTGAATACACCGACAAGCTGACCAAGAAGCTGATCCCGCCCGTAACCACGATGCAGATCTACTGGGGCGCCGTGCCCTTTGTGCTGATCCAGCTCATCATGGTGGGTGCGATCATTGCTTTCCCAGGCATTGTCTCCAGCGGACTCGACACAGCCGAAAAAGTCAATCTCGACAGTGTGGTGCTGGAAGTTCAGGCCGAAGCCCCGGCCAAACCCGCTTCAGATCCGGTCATGGGTGAACTGGCGCCGCCAGCCAACGATCAGCAGAGCGACGGCGACCCGATGAAGGCGATGCAGGAGTCAATGGACAAAGCCAAGAAATAGGCTTGTTTCTAGGCA
>CAIYGK010000711.1 GCA_903925725.1 uncultured beta proteobacterium
CGCCTTTATCGCCGAGGTAACCAAGAGCGGCGACACGCCACTCATCATTGCCAGCATCGGAGTCATGTCGCTGTTCGTCGTCGTCATGAACAAATTGGTATGGCGCCGGCTCTATGGTTACGCAGAGCGCCGTTTCAGGCTCGATTGACATTTCACCCATGGGCGAAGCATGACAAACCAGATCAACACGGATACCAAGGCGCCGCCTATCGCCGAATTGCGCGCAGTCAACAAGTCTTTCATTACCGCTGGTGGTCATGAATTGAAAGTTCTTGAGCAGATTGATGTTGCGGTCCACGAGGGCGAACTGCTGGCACTCTTGGGCCAGTCAGGTTCCGGCAAATCGACCATATTGCGTTGTCTGACCGGACTCATAGAACCCACATCGGGGCGCGTGTTACACAACGGCGAGACTTTGCATGGGATCAATGAAGAGGCCTCAGTAGTGTTTCAGACCTTCGCCCTCTATCCGTGGTTGACGGTGGAGCAAAACGTGGCCGTGGGTTTGATGGCACATAGCCTCAGCCGCGCCGAGCGCGACATCGCAGTAGACCGCGCCATCGAGTTGATTGGCCTGGGTAACTACCATGCCGCCTATCCGCGTGAGCTCTCAGGCGGCATGCGACAGCGGGTCGGTATTGCGCGAGCCCTGGTGTCCAAGCCGAAGCTGCTCTGTCTTGACGAGGCGTTCAGTGCCCTGGATGTGCTGACCGGTGAAAACCTGCGTCAGGAATTGATCAGCCTCTGGCACACGCCGGGCACAGGCCTGAGCGCCATCTTCATGGTCACCCACAACATCGAGGAAGCGGTGGAAATGGCGACCCGCATCGTCGTGCTGTTTCCGCGCCCAGGGCGACTCGGCCTGGTCCTGGACAATCCATTGCCGTATCCGCGTGATACCAAGAGCCCCGAATTCGAGCGCCTGGTCAGCATCATTCACGAGACCATCACGAGAACGACCTTGCCCGATCTTCCGATAGAACTTCCCGTTGCGGGTCAGCCCATCTCTCGAGCCCGCAATCGCATGGAGTCCATACCTCTGGTTCCGGTGGCGCAGATTCTGGGTTTGCTCAGCATCCTCCATGACTCGCCGGAACTGTCCAACATCTACGACATTTCCGATGAGATCGGCAAGGAGTTTGGCGAGACCATTTCACTCGTCAAGGCGGCCGAGATTCTGGAACTGGTGGACACGCCCAAGGATGAAGTCCGCTTTACTGAACTGGGGCGTCGATTTGTCGCGGCTGACCCGGCCGTCCGGCACGCCATTTTTGCCGAGCAGGTCTTCAAGCTGCGCATCTTTCATATCATCATCGCCCTGCTGCACGAGTACGAGGAAGTGCAGGCCGAGCGCATCATCAAGGATATCGGCAGTGCACTACCCTACGACAACCCGGAGAAGACCTTCCAGACCATGATTGCCTGGGGCCGTTATGCGGGTCTGATGGATTTCAATGCCAAGACCGGTATGGTGTTTGTGCCAAAGGATGAGGACAATGACGAGCAAGGTGATTGACAGGACTGAGCAATCAACCGATGCCAGGCAGTGTGCCAGAAAGACAGCAGCATGATCAAACTGTATCAATTCGAGCCCGCCTTCGGGCTTGCCAATGCCAGCCCGTTTTGCATGAAGCTCGAGACCTATCTGCGCATGGCCGCACTGTCCTTCGAGATACCGCGCGCCAATCTGAGCCATCTGCAAAAAGCGCCGAAAGGCAAGATGCCCTACATCGAGGACGAGGGCAGAACACTGGCTGACACGACCTTCATCATCGAATACCTGAAGAGCCGCTATGGTGACTCGCTCGATGGCTGGATGGATGCAGGCCAGCGCGCCGTCGCGCTGGCCTTTCAGCGTTTGCTGGAAGAGAACCTGTACTGGGCTGTGGTTTACACGCGCTGGGTCGAGCCGCAGGGCTGGGAACTCACCAAGGGCGCGTTCTTTGGCAAGATGCCGGTGCCGCTGAAATGGCTGGTGCCTCAGCTGGCGCGGCGCGGCATCACCAAGGAGTTGCACGGCCATGGCATGGGTCGCCACAGCCGGGACGAAATCATGGCCATTGGCAAACGCGATATCGATGCGCTGGCCGCGTTCCTGGCCGACAAGCCCTACTTCATGGGCGGGCAGCCGTCTTCGCTGGACGCCTGCGCTTACGCCTTTCTGGCAAACCTCGTCTGGCCCCCGGTGGAGTCCGAGTTGAAGCTGCACACAAAAAAGTACCCTCAACTCAAAGCCTACTGCGAGCGCATGCGCAGCCGCTATTACAGCTGAGTCTTGCGCCGCTCAAGCTTGCGCTTGAACCAGCTGCCTGCATCATCCACGTAGGTAAACACGGCAGGAATCACGAGCAGACTCAGCACCGTGGATGTGATCAGACCACCGATCACGGCAATCGCCATCGGCGAGCGAAAGCTCGCATCCGAAGCACCCCAGCCCAGCGCGATGGGCAGCATACCGGCACCCATGGCGATGGTCGTCATGATGATCGGGCGTGCCCGCTTATGACAGGCATCGAGCAAGGCATCGAGCCGGCTCTTGCCCGGCACCACCGGTTGACCATCGCTGCCATCGTGCCC
>CAIYGK010000712.1 GCA_903925725.1 uncultured beta proteobacterium
AACTTCATGAATCGCTTCATGCTCTCCAACTCGCGTGAAGTGCTCTTTGTAAATTGATCAAGGAGAAAATATGGCAACTGCAAAAAAACCGGCCGCAAAGAAGGCCGCTCCCGCTAAGAAAGTATCGGCAAAGAAGGCTGCGCCGGCAAAGAAAGCGGCACCAGCGAAGAAAGCTGCTGCAAAGAAGCCGGCCGCCAAGAAGGCCGCTCCGGCCAAAGTAGCTGCTAAGAAGGTGCCCGCCAAGAAGGCGGCGGTAGCGAAGAAACCCGCTGCCAAAAAGCCAGTCGCCAAGAAAGCAGCCAAGAAGCCGGCCGCGAAGAAAGCCGCGAAAGCACCCGCTGCCAAGGCAGCGCCTGCCCCGGCCGCTCCTGCTGCTCAAACTACTTTGAGCCCGCAGGCCGCTTGGCCATTTCCGACGGCCACCAAGCCCTGAACTTTAAACAGGTTCGGCTTGAAGCCCGGTGCGTAAAAGCATCGGGCTTTTTTGTTGCTAGAGCTCGAATGACTCTAAATCAACAATGTAATTTTGCGGTCCACGTTGCGCTATCTTGAGCGAGCCCAGGCGGTTGCCAAGAGCGACACAACGCGTCAACGACCACCCCTGCTCAAGCCCGAACAATAGGGCTCCGCGAAATGCGTCGCCGCAGCCGGTTGGGTCCACCACGGCGTTCGCCTTGACTGGCGCAACATGTGTCTTGGTGCCCTCCAGCCAGATCTCTGACCCGTCTGCTCCCAGAGTAACGATCAGCCCCTGGACGCGCCGTGAGATTTCTGCGCTGCTCCAGCCTGTGCGCTCGCTAAGCATCTTGCCTTCGTAGTCGTTGACAGTGACCCAGCTGGCTTGCTCTATCAGGGTTTGCAGCTCATGACTGTCGAAGCGGGGTAACTGCTGCCCCGGATCGAATACGAAGGGGATCTTTGCAGCGACAAATTGTTCAGCATGCTGCCACATGGCATCACGTCCATCCGGCGCAACGATGCCGAGTTTGATGTCATCACGTGGGGCAATCTGATTTACGTGTGCCTGTTCCATGGCGCCGGGATGAAAACCATTAATCTGATTGTTGTCACGGTCTGTAATGATCATGGCCTGGGCGGTGTAGGTGCCGTCAATGGTCCGTACGAATTCGGTTGAAATCCCCTGACTGCGGAGCCGCTCAAGGTAGCCTGCGCCGTCGGTTCCAATAGTCGCCATGGGAAGCGCTGTTCCGCCAAGCTGCTGCATGGCATAAGCAATGTTTCCAGCGCACCCGCCAAAATCCCTGCGCAGCGCAGGCACCAGAAACGATACGTTAAGTATGTGGAGTTGATCAGGCAGGATTTGCTCGGCGAAACGGCCCTCGAAGTTCATGATGGTGTCAAAGGCAAGTGAGCCGCAAATGATGGATGCCATGGTAGTGAGGATGAGTTCAGGGATAAAAGGCGTAGACACGGTAGCCGACGGTCTGCTGTGTGGTGTTTGCGAGGTCGACATTGACGACCAATGATGCGGACCATTCGGCGCCAGCCTCCATTGTGTCGGACTTGTACTCAAGTTCGGTGGGCAGGAGTACGCGGCGCAAGACGGGTTGATCACTTGTGTCGGTCAACGTCAATTCGATTGCGGGTGCTTCCAGGGGAACGCTGGAAGTGTTTCTGACAGTGAGATTGAGTCGATAGGAATTCCCGACGATCTTGCTGAAAGAAGCGCGGTCGATAGTGATCCACTCCTTTCGCCGTAGTGGCGACAACTGGCACTTCAGGGGCTGACAAAGCGCCGACAACCAAGGTCTGAGTGACGGTTGCCAAGCAACGATCCGGTCGCGTTCGTGCAGAAGTACTTGTGCGCTCAGAATGAGAAGTAGCGTCAAAATCAAGGCAATCAAAACGAAGTGCCGCACAGCCCTTTTTGGATGCGTTGTGGCAGGTTCAATGGTCAACAGGCTGGCCCCAGCCGCTTCGGCGCTCGGGTTGAACACTGGATCTGCGGTAGGCAATTCCGGGGCAGTGTCGTGGCTCGCTGGTGAGTCGGATTGCATCGTGTCGGTCACCAAGTGCACTGACGCATCAAATATGGCATCGCACGACCCGCAGCGAGCCCATCCTTCTGAAATTCGCAGCTGGTCCGGTACGACCCGGAAGTGAGTTTGGCAGACCGGACAGCGTGTTATCAGGCTCATGAAGAGCAAATTGTAGGGGGATCGGCTCAGTGTCCTAGTGCCGCGCCGTCATTCGTATCCAGCCGTCTTCGTGGTCGGTAATGTGGAGTTGACAATAGGGTGCGTAAGCGGCTTCAAGTTCATCGGCCTGGCGCGCCAGAATTCCTGCCAGCACCAGTGAGCCGCCCGGTGCTACATAGGACCACAATAGTGGTGCGAGGACTTTTAGTGGGACTGCCAGAATATTTGCCAATACGGTCTGATAGGCGCCTTCTGCAATGTCTGGTTTGCCGGTGCGCACATTAACCCTATTGGCCCTGGCGTTCAGAACGGTTGATTGCACCGCTGCCTCGTCAATGTCAACAGCATCAATGTGGGTGGCACCGAATTTGGCGGCGCCAATAGCCAGTATCCCGGAACCGCAACCGTAATCAAGGACACGGCCGAGTGTGTTTTGCTGTGCAATCCAGCGCAAACACATACGGGTCGTTGGGTGGGTACCGGTCCCAAAGGCGAGTCCAGGATCAAGCTCAATAGTGATTCGTGCCTGCGCTGGAGACTCATGCCAGCTTGGCACGATCCAGAACTCGGGCGTGATTTCAACGGGCGAAAATTGGGACTGGGTTAGCCGCACCCAATCCTGCTCCGGCACTTCCTGGTTCGCCAGGAATTTGCACTGGGCGAAGAATTCCTGCGCCTGCAGCAGGGTCAGCGCATCTTTGGCCAAAATATCCGAGGCGAAAAGTGCAGAAACCCGAGAGCGCTGCCAACCTGCTTGAGGCGCAGGCATGCCAGGCTCGCCAAACATAGCCTCTTCAGCTTCGGTTTGGGCGTCTGCATCTTCCACGCTGACACTCAAGGCGTCCAGTGCCTCCAGGGCATCAGTCAAGAAGTCAAGCTGATGCTGTGGGCAGAGCAGACTCAATTCAAACATGCGGTGTTCAACTTAGCGCTGATGGTGGTCAAGCCACTCTTCAAGGTAATGGATATTGGTTCCACCGGCCACAAATTTTGCATCCAGCATCAGTTCGCGGTGCAGCGCAATGTTGGAACTGATGCCTTCCACTACGGTTTCGCCCAATGCCGTTACCATGCGAGCCACTGCCTGTTCCCGGGTATCTCCGTGAACGATGATTTTGCCAATCATGGAGTCGTAGTTCGGTGGAACAAAATAGTTGGTATAGATATGGGAATCGACCCGCACGCCTGGCCCACCGGGGGCATGCCACATGGTGATGCGCCCGGGTGATGGCGTGCACTTGTAGGGGTCTTCGGCGTTGATGCGACATTCGATGGCATGCCCGCGAATCTGGATCTGACGCTGGGTAAACGGTAGTTTTTCTCCAGCTGCCACCATGATCTGGGTTTTTACGATATCAACACCCGTCGTCATTTCGGTGACCGGGTGTTCGACTTGCACGCGGGTGTTCATTTCAATGAAGTAGAACTCTCCGTCTTCATAAAGAAACTCAAAGGTACCGGCGCCGCGGTAGGCAATCTTCTTGCAGGCTGTTACACACCGTTCGCCCAGACGTTCAATCAACTTGCGTGCAATGCCGGGTGCTGGTGCTTCTTCGATGATTTTCTGGTGTCGGCGTTGCATTGAACAATCGCGCTCGCCCAGGTAGACTGCATTTTTGAATTTGTCAGCCAGGACCTGAATTTCGATATGCCTGGGATCTTGTAGAAACTTTTCCAGGTAGACGGCTGGATTGCCGAACGCGGCGCCGGCCTCGGCCCGCGTCATGGTTACTGCGTTAATCAGCGCAGCTTCTGTGTGCACCACGCGCATTCCGCGCCCTCCTCCTCCTCCGGCGGCCTTGATGATGACCGGATATCCGACTGTCTTGGCGATACGACGAATTTGTGCAGGATCGTCGGGCAATTCGCCTTCGGAGCCGGGGACGCAGGGAACACCCGCCTTGATCATGGCTTGCTTGGCGGACACCTTGTCGCCCATCAGGCGAATCGATTCAGGGGTAGGCCCAATGAACTGGAAACCACTTCTCTCCACTCGCTCGGCAAAGTCGGCGTTCTCGCTGAGAAAGCCGTAGCCTGGATGAATCGCTTCTGCATCGGTTACCTCGGCCGCTGAAATAATGGCCGGCATATTCAGATAGCTCAGCGTTGACTGCGCAGGGCCAATGCAGACCGCTTCTTCAGCCAATTTGACGTACTTGGCTTCGCGGTCTGCTTCGGAGTAGACCATGACGGCACGGACGCCGAGTTCACGACAGGCGCGTTGAATTCTGAGGGCAATTTCACCGCGATTGGCAACCAGGATCTTTTTGAACATAGGCTGTGGCGCTTGGCCTTACTCAATGGTGAATAAGGGCTGCCCGTATTCAACGGCTTGCCCGTTCTCGCAGTGAACCTGGGTGACAACTCCCGATTTGTCAGATTCGATTTCGTTCAGAATCTTCATGGCTTCAATGATGCAGATGGTCTCGCCGGCCTTGATGGAGTCGCCGATTTCGACATAAGACTTGGCGCCCGGTGAAGCAGATCGGTAGAAAGTGCCGACCATGGGCGATTTGACTTTGTGACCGACAATTGGGGTTGGCGCCGCTACTGCAGGCTCAATTGTCGAACTGCTTGTTGCACTTGAGATGCCGATGGGAGCCAGAACGGCAGTGGTTGCTGGATGTGGCGGAACAACTGCACCGTTGCCCTTAACGATGCGGACTTTGCCTTCGGCCTCGGTAATTTCCAGTTCGGAAA